>SKMY01000118.1 GCA_007120815.1 Syntrophomonadaceae bacterium
AGCCCGGCCACCTGGTCCCGGGAGAGGGCCTTGGTGGGAAAAAGGTACAGTGCCCTGGCGTGGGGCTCCTGCATGATGTAGTTTAACACGGGGAGATTGTAGCAGAGGGTTTTACCGGAAGCCGTCGGGGTGACGATGACGGTATGTTCTCCCCGGTTAATCGCATCCAGGGCTTCAAACTGGTGAAGGTACAGCTGCTCCACGCCTTCTTTCTGCAGGGTTGCGGTTAAACATGGGTTGAGCCAGCCTGGAAACTCCCGGTACTGCCCGGCCTGTTCCGGCAAGACAGCCCAGCGGGAGATGTTGCCGATAATGTCTTTTCGATTTTTCCATTCCGACAAAACCTTTTCCAGCATGTCCGAGCCACCTCTCCTTCCAGTCATGGCAAAATTATACCACCAAACATATGTCCCAGTCAAAGCAATCCTTGGGCGGAAAAAGTCACCCGAACCAGGTGTTTACCTGTTCCTGGCTGTTTGATAAAAATAATGACTTTTCCCGGTGATATTGTTAAAATAACCTTAAGCATGTGTGTGCGACCGGGGAATCTGTTCATTTACGACCAGAATACCAGAATATAAGTGTGAACACCTGCTTTGTAAACGCCTGCTTGAAAGGGTGTACCAAATGATCTTTTATTTTTCCGGCACCGGCAACTCGCTTTACGCGGCCAAAACCATTGCCTGTAAACAAGGTGAGGCATTAATTTCCATATCCAGCGCGGTCAACAGCAGCAAGGCGTTTTACGAATACGAGTTGGGGGAGAACGAAATCATTGGATTTGTATACCCGGTCTATGCCTGGGGGCCTCCCGCTGTGGTCCTGGCGTTTATCAAAAAGCTCAAGCTTAAAAAATACCGGGAAAACTACACCTTTTCTGTTGCAACCTGTGAGAAAAACATCGGAAACACGGTGAAAGTACTGGATGCCTGCCTTTGGAAAGCAGGCCTCAAGCTAGACAGTGGCTTTTCCATCAAAATGCCCAACAACTATATCCTGTTGGGTGACGTAGACGCGAAAGAGATAGAAAATGAAAAACTTCTTGCAGCGGAGAAACGGTTGGAGCGGATCAATGAGGTGATCAGGCAGAGGGTAAAGGGAGTATTTGAAGTAGAAAAGGGTTTTTTCCCGCAACTGCTGACAGGTGTAATAAATCCAATATTTTACAGGCATGCCATTGACCCGGGGATGTTTTATGCCGAGGATCACTGCATTGGCTGTGGCACGTGTAAAAAGGTCTGCAATTGCAATAATATAAAGGTTGATGGAAAACCGCAGTGGGGAAGGCGCTGCACCCAGTGCCTGGCGTGTATCCATTATTGTCCCACAAGGGCTGTCCAGTACGGAAAAACAACCAGGAAAAAGGGCAGGTATACCAACCCTTATGTTGACCGCCTTTGAAAGGGAGGGAAGATATAAGATGCAGACGTTTCAGCTTAGCACCCGGCATCGCGCTCAAATGATCGATATCACTGCCCAGGTTCGTCAGGCCGTTCAACAGGCGGGAGCAGTTGATGGGCTTGCCGTTGTGTACTGCCCGCATACGACGGCCGGTATCACCATCAATGAAGGTGCTGATCCCGATGTGGCAAGGGATATCCTCCAGCACCTGGACGAACTGTACCCGTGGAATCACCCGCAGTACAGGCACAGCGAGGGGAACTCGGCGGCACACCTGAAGGCAAGTGCCCTTGGCGCATCCCAGGCGATCCCTGTTGTTAATGGTCGACTGGCCCTGGGCACCTGGCAGACCGTCTATTTCTGCGAATTTGACGGTCCGCGCCAGCGGTCATTTCTGGTCAAAGTGGTTGAAGGATAACCTGTCGGAAGCTCTAAAACAGGTCCGGTAAAGACATGAGAAAGAAAGGGAACGGGCATACATAAACGAAGAATTGGAGGGGCGCGGCATGTTATGACTGCTGGTAAAGCTGGCCAGGTTGCTGGCCCAGGCTGCTGAAAAAGGGATAAAAAAACTGAAATCGAGAAAAGCCTAGAGGAGCACCGGTACGCCAGTGCTCCTTCTATTTACAAAAAGCCAGTTGGAAATGAAAAAATATTATTGGTTGGTTGTGTCCCCAGTAAGCAGTGCGCCTTTTATATATATAAAAACCCGGGGAATAAGCGAATCACAACAGGAAAATATTTTCTCCTTTAGAAGGATTCCACAATATGAAAACGAAATTTAATTATTAGTAAATGACGAATAATTAAGAATAATAAATGAGGGTGAAAAAATGTCTAAAAGCCGGAGAGTTCAGTTAAGTATACTGCTTGTTGCAATTACAGTGCTGTTATTCACAGCACCTATCCAAGCTTCAGAAATAACGCTGCAGGGAGAAATCGTACAGGGCAGATTTTTGGTTCCCATGAGGGGCATCTTTGAAGCTTTAGGTGCAGTGGTAGACTGGGATGGCGATACCAGGACAGTAACGGGAACAAAGGGGAATATTTGTGTAAAGCTGACGATTGATTCAAATACAGCTACAGTTAACGGTGAAACCTTGGAGCTTGATGTCTCGGCAACCATTATTGATGGAAGGACCTTTGTCCCTACACGATTTGTGAGTGAGTCATTAGGGGCACATGTTGTTTGGGATGGGGAAAAAAGAGTGGCGACAATTGCACAAGAAGGAATAGTAATTAAGGTGCATGAAATACAGGATCCGGAAATAAATGATACAGAAGATATTGTGCAGGAAGTCCCTCATAAACCGTCTACTGAAGCAGAATTTGTAATTGTACGGGATTCCCGGCTAGTTTTTGACCCAATTAGCTTTGGAATGAAAAACGAATCAGATTGGTACCGCGCTGTTGTTACAGAGGACAAAGGGGTAATGATTCTTGAAGGCCCTGGAAAAGTAACAGAAGATGGCAAAAGTCTAGTGATGCAGAATAACACTGGAGAAGATGGTTTTTTAGCTTCAAGAACATTCTTTATCCTGGATCTTGGTTTCACTTTTAAATCAGTTTCTGGATATTTAGTTGGAGAAAAGAACGAGGCGCTCTATTTGCCCGAAGCGGGAAAAACGGTTAATATTATCTATTCCGGTGAGAAAGTAAGAATGACGGGCAATGAAACAGGGGATCATTTCATACTTAAGGGCCTGAAAAGATTTGCTGTTTCTTCTATTGAAAAAATGGATTAATAGTAGAATTTGGACAACGACATTGTGTCTACCAACAGCCCTGGTTATTATGCCCAAAGCGGTGTTTGGAGCTTTGTAACCATGTAAGAAAACGAGAGCCAATAGACCCGGGCACAGGAATCGACCTTTAACTATACCGTGTTTTCATTGTTCCATGGGTTAATATCGAGGAAAAACAGGGGGCC
The DNA here is from genome assembly GCA_007120815.1 of Syntrophomonadaceae bacterium. The sequence goes on from SKMY01000118.1 coordinate 3,332, forward strand.
TGCCAGGAGGGCCCTGTTTTTATTGATCAGCATCATGCTGTCAAGGGCATAATCGACCCAGGCCGTGCTGGGGGCCAGGGGTGCCGTATCGCGCTTGGGGTAGGGCATCTCAATGAGGGGGGTATTGGGATGAAGGTTTGCCAGGCTGCGCAGCCTTTTAAGGGCTGTTTCCAGGCCACCCAGCTCATCTACCAGGCCGTGTTCCAGGGCCTGCTCCCCGGTCCAAATGCGTCCTGCCCCCACCCGGTCTACGTCCTCGGGGGTCAAACTTCGGCTTTCGGCAACCCGCTGGATAAACAAATCATAGATATAGCCGATAAACGCCCAGGCCTTCTGCCGTTCTTCTTCAGTAAAGGGTTCTTCTGGATAGCGGAAAAGGTCTTTTTGCCCCCTCTGGATGGTTTCTCGGTTTAAAAGAAGCCGTTCCAGGAGGCGGGAATTGACGATTTTGGCCGAGATGACACCGATGGAACCGGTAACGGTGGCAGGCTGGGCCACAATATGGGAGGCGGGGGTGGCCACGTAATAGCCCCCCGAGCCTGCCACTGAACCCATCACGGCCACCAGGGGTTTCTTTTCGGCGATCTCTTTAAGGATGGAGGTCATGGCCTCCGAGGATGACGCCGACCCTCCCCTGGAATCGATATAGAGCAGCACCGCCCGGGCCCTTTTATCCTTTAATGCCTGGCGGGCCTGCTGGACAAAGGTCAGATCCCCGGTCTGGGCATCGAACAAAAAGGGAGCGGGCAGCGGCGGCCGGGCAGGCGGCCGTCGGCTCTTTCCGTCGACAATATTGCCCTCCACCCGCAGAAGGGCAATGTATTTGCCCGGCAGCCCAGGCAGGGGCCGGGGAAACCGCTTGCCGCACTGGTCCCAGTGGGCCAGGCTGGCCGGTTTTTCCTCGCTACCCAGGTACGCGGGGAGCTCTTCGGCATTGACCACGCCGTCTGCGGCGCCTATGTCTATGGCTTTTTCCCCGAAGAGGGGGGGTTGTTCTATCAAGGCGTGGACTTTTTCTTCATCCAGGTTGCGGCCCTGGGCAACGGCCCGGACAAATTGTGCATAATAAGAATCCATCACCCACCCGGTCATTGTCCTGGCCTCTTCGGACATGTCCGACCGGGTAAACCGTTCCAGGGCGGATTTGTAAGGGCTTACCTGGACCACGTCCAGTTCGATGCCCAGCCAGTCCAGGGCATTTTTTATGTACAGCTGCCGCTGGGCCAAACCCAGGGAGTAGATGATACCGCCTTTTTGCATCAGGATGCGGTCCCCTGCCGCCGCTAAAAAATAGCTGCGGAAATCGTAGAAGGTGGACCAGATGATTACCTCTTTGCCCTTGGCCTGCAGGTTCTTGACCATGTTCACCAGGGACTGCACCCGGGACAAGGGTAGCGGGAGGCTGCTCAGCTGTAGGATAACCCCCTTCACTCGGGGGTTTTCAGCCACGGCCTGAAATTCCTTTTCCAGTTCCTGCAGGCTTTTTACCCGGGTTCGCATCTTCTTTTGCAGAAACCCTTCCGGCGGTTGACGTAAATCGGGATAAGAGCCGTGGAGGGTAAAGACGACATAATCAGGGAGGCGGAGTCCTTTCCTTAGAACATTGCCCAGGATGGTTAAACCCGTTTGCACCACGTATACAAGGTAGGAGATCAGCAAAACACCTGCCCCTTTCATTATTTTTGCTACTATTTTCTTCTGTATGTTTTATGTTTTCCCTTTTTTAAAGGAAAAAACTAATTGATTTTAAAATAATGATAAAATGGATGTAACCGTGTAACTTTTTCCCCTGCTGAACCGTTCTTTGATGGAAGGTGAACAATGAACACAAACCTGGAAGCGGTGTACCAATCTCATATGAAGGCGCTTTACAGCTACCTGCTGCGTATCTGCAAACACCCTCACACGGCCGAGGATTTGATGCAGGATACCTTTATGAAAGCGTACGACCACCTGGAAAGCTACCGGGGTGAAAATGTGCGAGCGTGGTTGTTCCGCATCGCCTATAACACCTTCATCGATTGGTACCGCAGGGAGAAACGCCTGATCCAGACCGATCCTCAGCAGATGGCCGCTTTAAACCCGGGCACAGAAAGAGGGCCGGAAGAGACCTTCCTGCTCCGGGAAGAAGTGAAGCAGTGGTTCCGGCTCCTGGATACGCTGCCGGAAAAGAGCCGCCAGGTTATTCTCCTGCGGGATTATTACGATTTCACCTATCAGGACATTGCCCACATTCTGAATATGAGCCTGACCAACGTAAAGGTAACGCTTTTCAGGGCTCGTGCAAAAATAAAGGAGGCGCAGGGAGATGAACTGCAAAGAATGTAATACCATGAAGGATAAATACCTTCGAGGCATAATGACGGCGGCGGAAGAACAGGAGATGGAAGCCCACCTGGAAAGCTGTGCGGCCTGCCGGAAGATGCTTGACGATGCGCTGGTCGAAAGCGAAACTCAAAGGACCGTGCCCCGGGATAGCGGAGCCAAGGAGGTCTTTGAGCCGGGCCTGGATGAAGAGAAACAGCGGAAAATACTCCGCCGGGCCAAGTACAAAAGCCGTTTTAGTATTGCCGTCTTTTTTTTGCTGCTGCTCCTGGGGCTGCGTATAGCCGGTGGGCTCCTTTCCAGCGCTTACTTCAACTGGGGAGGGGAGGATTCCCGTCTCTTCAAAACCCAGCGAACGGCGGTCCTGGTAACCGAGTTCAATTTTCCCAATGTCACCCTGCCCCTGTATGTGAGACCCATGCCCTTGCATACCAGCATGGCCGGCTGGGGCCACAGCAGCCTGGATATCAAGCCCTACTTCGTGGCCCGGGGAGAATATCAGCTGCAAAAACAGGTTGGGAAAGAGGATGTGAAAATCGGGCAGCTGCATGTGAATTATCTGTTCTCATCGGTCTTTTCCCGGTGGCAGTGGGAAGATAATGAGCACCAGGAGTACCTCTACTTCTACCATCCCGGACAGATAGAGGATCCCCTGCAGAGGCTGCCTATCCCCACAGAGCCAACCTGGGAGACCATGGAGATCTTGCCCGAAGGCACCGTTGCCGAACTCTCTGTGTCCTTCTGGGAGACCTATTCCATCGACCGTATCATGGAGATGCTCTCGGACTATGACCTGGATATCACCTGGTACGCCGTTTCAACAGGGCAGGAAGAAATGATGAAACGCCAGGACCACCCTGAACCGCTGTTTGCCTTTAACGGTGTTTGGGGTTTGCCCCACCGCTCCCGCGGCATGCATTCCCAGAATGGCCCGGTAAGCCAGGGAAATTACAGTGCTTTTCTGGAAGACTACTTCCTGGATTCCATGGCGTTTTTGGTGGAGAACGAAGGGTTCGTCCGAAGGGTTTTCCGGGGCGATCCAGCCAAGCTGCGCCTACCGGAGCGCTACGACTATGTTCAAGAGAACGGCCTCCAGGTCTACGGTGTTGTTGTCACCGGGCCCACCAGGGAGCTGCTGAAGTTAAAAGAACTGGAAACCATCCATTCCCCGGCACTGGGCGAAATCCGGCTTTGGAACTGGTTTAACCGCAGTTTCCAGGGGAAAATGTATTAAAAACCCGGCAAACGATGTTGCATAAGATAAAAAGCTTAACTTTATGAAGGTAAGGGTCATTTATAATAACATGACAGGGAGACCGCTCAATTTCATAGCGGTCTCCCTTTTTCTTTGTTTGTATCAACACTTAATAAAAAGCCTAAAGGGAGTGCTCCCAAAGGGCT
>SKMY01000128.1 GCA_007120815.1 Syntrophomonadaceae bacterium
GGAGAGACCACCAAAGACGGTACATACACCCTGGAAACCGTTAACTGCGTTGGTGCATGCGCCCTGGGACCCTTAGTGACTATTGACGGCCAATACCACGGCCAGTTAACTCCGGTAAAGGCTGAAAAGTTATTGGGGAGGAAGCCATGAACAAACTTGCCAGCATTTCAGAACTGGAACAGTTTCGTAAATCTGTCTTAGAAAATCAAATGCAGAACTCACGCCGGGTTTCTATTTGTTGCGGCACCGGCTGCCGGGCTTCGGGCGCACTGGAGGTTGTCCAGGCCTTAGAAAAAACCATGGAAGAGCATGGCGTAAAAACGTCGATTTCTACGAAGTTAACCGGGTGCCACGGCTTTTGTGAGCAAGGACCCCTGATGGTTATCTACCCCGAAAACGTGCTTTACTGTAAAGTCAAAACAGAAGATGTCGAAGAGATCGTGCAAGAAACGTTCATTAAGGGTAACCGTATCGAACGGCTGCTCTACCAGGAACCCTCAACGGGTTTGCGAATTGCCCAAGAGGACCAGATCCCTTTTTACAAGGAACAAAAGCGCTTAATTATGGCCCGTAACGGCCAGATGGACCCGACCAGCCTGGAGGATTACCTGGCCGTTGGGGGCTACAAAGCCGTGGCTAATGCTTTTAAGCATATGAGCCAGAATCAGATTATTGAGGAAGTTAAAATTGCTGGCCTGAGAGGCCGGGGTGGAGGCGGTTTCCCCACGGGTACAAAGTGGGAAATCTGTATGCAGCAAGAGTCTCCTGAGAAGTACGTGATCTGTAATGCCGATGAAGGCGACCCGGGTTGTTTCCAGGATCGCAGCCTGCTGGAAGGAAACCCGTACAGCATTCTGGAGGGAATGACCCTCGGATCCTTTGCCGTTGGTGCATCCAAAGGTTATATCTACGTGCGCCACGAGTATCCCCTGGCCTTGAGCCACCTTGAAACCGCGATTAATCAAGCCAGGCGCCTAGGGTTGCTGGGAGAAAACATCCTGGGGACAGGATTCCATTTTGACCTGAGTATCTTCCGCGGTGGCGGTGCCTTTGTTTGCGGTGAAGAAACGGCGTTACTCAGTTCCATCGAGGGAATAACCGGTGAGCCTAATCCCAGGCCCCGTCCTCCATACCCTGCGGTGAGCGGTTTGTGGGGAAAACCCACGGTGATTAATAATGTGAAAACCTGGGCTACTGTACCCCTCATTATCGAACACGGCGGGAAGTGGCACAGCGATATCGGGACTGAAAAAAGCAAAGGAACCATGATTTTCTCCCTCACCGGCCGGGTTAGAAACACAGGCCTGGTTGAAGTGCCCATGGGCATTCCACTAAAAAAGCTGGTTATGGAGATCGGCGGGGGTATTCCTGGAGATAAAAAGCTAAAAGCCGTCCAAACCGGTGGCCCTGCCGGGGGTTGTATTCCAGAAGCCCTTTTGGATATTCCACTGGACTTTGAGAAATTAACCGAGGCCGGATCCATGATGGGCTCTGGCGGAATGATCGTGATGGACGAAACCACCTGTATGGTGGACGTTGCCCGGTATTTCTTGTCTTTTACCCAGGATGAATCTTGCGGAAAATGTAACCCGTGCCGGGAAGGCAGCCGGCAAATGCTGTTGCTCCTGGAAGAGATCACGAGAGGCCAGGGCAGACCCGAACACATCCAGTTAATTGAAGAGATTGCCGCCAGCATGCAGGACGGTGCCCTTTGTGCCCTGGGCAAACTTGCACCCAACCCGGTATTAACGACACTACAATATTTTTCAGATGAATACATGGCGCATATTGAGGAAAAGAAATGCCCTGCCGGTGTGTGCAAGGAACTGATCAGCTATATCATCGACCCTGAGACATGCACAGGGTGCGGACGCTGTAAAAAAGCTTGCCCGGTAAGGGCCATTGAGGGACAGCCTGAAGCAACCCATGGGATCGATCAGAGCCTCTGCACGCGCTGTGGGGCCTGCCTGGACGACTGCCGTTTTCAGGCCATTTCTGTGTTGTAGGAGTGAGTAAATTGGAACTTACTATAAATGGAAAACCAATTAAGCTTGAAACCGGGGATCAGATAAGTATATTAAATCTCGCCAGGGCAAATGGTATTTCCATTCCAACCCTCTGCCACCACCCATCCCTGGAGCCTTTTGGATCTTGCCGCCTTTGCACTGTCGAAATTGTGCAAAAGGGCCGGGTCAAACTGGACACGGCCTGCACCCATCCGGCAGAAGACGGCCTGGTCGTGGATACCAACTCTCTTCGAGTTAAACGGGTTCGTAAAATGGTTTTATCATTTTTCCTGGCCCGATGTCCTGAAGTTCAGCTATTAAAAGATTTAGCAAACAACTTGGAAATCAGCCCGCTTACCCTGCCTTATCAACGATCCAGCAATGAGAAATGTATCCTATGCGGTCGCTGCGTGCGGGTCTGCCGGGAAGTGATTGGAAAGCGGGCCATTAGTTTCGCTTTTCGAGGGGAGGCGCGCAGGCCTTCTTCGCCTTACGGGAGCCAGGCGGAGGATTGCATTGGCTGCACAGCATGTGAATTCGTCTGCCCCACCGGGGCCGTCCTGGTTCAAAAAAACAAAGATTCCATTTCTATTGACCCCTGGAATACCGAAGTACCTTTGCTGACCTGTTCCGGCTGCGGAAACAGTCTGACCACTCAAAAAGCGGCGGATCATTTATTAAAAAATAATAAATTGAAGTTGCCCGAGACATCCAGCTTGTTGTGCGAGAAATGTCGCAGAAAAGAAACCATCCGACTGGTGGAAAAACTCCCCAAACCAAAAGTTCGGGGGATTCGTTAATTTAAACATCATTTAGGGAGGGGAAAGACAGCATGGACAAAGAGTCTTTAGCCAAAAAAAGCATAGATCCGGCTTCCCAGTTGATGATTCAAAAAGCGCAAAAGGAAAATGTGGAAACCATTTGGGACCGTTATGAGCAGCAGGAGCCCCAGTGTGGTTTTGGAGAGTTAGGCGTGTGCTGCCGGCACTGCCTGCAGGGGCCCTGCCGCATCAACCCCTTTGGCGAAGAGCCTAAAACAGGCATCTGCGGTGCCAGCGCTGATACCATGGTCGCCCGCGGGCTGGACCGGGCAATTGCAGCAGGCACGGCTGCCCACTCGGGCCACGCAAAGCACCTGGCACATACGATGAAAAAAATGGCCAAAGGCGACGCGAAAGATTATCGCATTACCGATCCGGCAAAGCTGCACGCTGTCGCCAACCGGATGGGCATTGTCACTGAAGGGAAAGAAGACATGGAGATTGCCCTGGAACTGGCCCAGGCCGCCCTGGCCGATTTTCATGAAAAAGATACCCCGGTCATGTGGGCAGCCACAACCGTTACCAAGGGGCGTGTAGAGGTTCTCTCCAAGCTTGGGCTCGTGCCATTGGGTATTGACCACGAAATATCTGAAATCATGCACCGTACTCTTTATGGCGTGGACGCCGACCCGGTTAATTTGCTGCTCGGGGGGCTCCGCTGCGGTGTCGCCGATCTGGCGGGATGCTACATGGGAACCGACCTTTCCGATATTCTCTTTGGTACCCCCCAGCCTGTTGTCAGTGAAGCGAATTTGGGCACCCTTAAGGCAGAGGCTGTTAATATCGCCCTGCACGGTCACAACCCCGTACTCTCCGATATGATCGTATCTGTAGCCAAAACCATGGAAGAAGAAGCCAAAAACGCCGGTGCTGCAGGCATTAACCTGGTGGGGATCTGCTGTACCGGCAACGAAGTGATGATGCGCCACGGAATCCCATCCTGCACCCATTCTGTCAGCCAGGAAATGGCCCTGGTTACCGGTGCACTGGATGCCATGGTAGTGGATTACCAGTGCATTATGCCTTCCGTCGCCACGGTAGCGGAATGCACAGGCACCCCCATTATTACCACCATGGATATGGCCAAGATCCCCGGTGCTAAACATTTACCCTTCTCCGAGGAAACAGCATCGGAAAACGCCCGTGAAGCCATCCGCATAGCCATCAACAATTTTACCCGTCGAAAAGGAAAGCCGGTGGACATACCCGACATTAAAAGCGCTGTAGTAGCAGGATTCTCTACAGAAGCCATTGTCGGAGCCCTTGCGAAGGTTAATGCCGATGACCCGTTAAAGCCCCTGGTGGACAACATTGCCTCGGGAACGATTAAAGGAGTCTGCCTCTTTGCCGGCTGCAATAATGTAAAAGTACCACAAGACCACAACTTTATTGAAATGGCAAAAATTCTGCTCAAAAACAATGTGCTGATCCTGGCAACCGGGTGTGGCGCAGGTGCATTGATGCGCCATGGCTTTATGGATCCGGTCAACACCCCTGCCCTGTGTGGAGATGGGTTAAAGGCGGTTTTAACAGCTATCGGCGAAGCCAATAACCTGGGAGGCCCGCTTCCCCCGGTGCTGCATATGGGTTCTTGTGTGGATAATTCCAGGGCCGTTGCTGTGGCTGTTGCCGTCGCCAACAAGTTGGGTGTAGATACGGACAAACTACCTGTTGTGGCTTCCGCGCCCGAGGCGGTTTCAGAAAAAGCTGTATCGATTGGTTCCTATGCTGTAGCGGCCGGGCTGCCTACCCATGTCGGTGTCATGCTACCGGTGTTGGGCGGACCCCTGGCTGTAGAAATCCTAACAGATAAAGTCAAGGACCTGACCGGTGGCTACTTCATTGTTGACCTGGATCCAAAATCCGCAGCAAACAAGCTTTTGGCCGCTATTGAAGAACGCCGGAAAGGGCTGGGGCTTGGATAGCATGAAACCAGCGTTTCTGCATCCCTAAGCTGGGATATTAATTGTCCTTACGGACCCGTGCAGAAGCCGACGTCAGCTCTGGACAGGATTAAATGGCCATGCATCGGCAACCACGGCGTACTTTGTATCACAGCTTACGCCCAATGTAGCCGTTAGTCAGGCCTGTCTTCGCCCGCTGTTATCAAAAACAAAAGCCATGGATACGGTTTAACCGTACCCATGGCTTACTGGTTTCATATGTCAACAAGCGGCTAGTTTTCTTTTACAACTTTTAATTCTACCTCACCAACACCTATGGACCGGGTAAGCCCAATCTCATATGCTGAAGTGCGAGACAAGTCAATAATACGGTCAGGATGTCGCACCTGGCAGGGACCCCTGTCATTAATTCGCACCCAGATGCTCTTTCCCGTTCTTGTAAATGTAACCTCCACCATGGTGTTAAAAGGCAGGGTTGGATGGGCAGCCGTGTAGGCATGTTTATTATAGATTTCCCCGCTGGCCGTTCTTCTCCCGTGGAAAATACCTCCGTATGAGGTGGCTTTTCCTGTCTCATAATAAACTATCCGGGTATTTTGCTCAAGTGCTTTACGAACATCCTCTGACATACCAGCTACATAATTTAAGTCACCAAAGCACATGAAGGGGCCATTTTCTTCCCGGTGTCTGATCATTGTCCTGGCAATATGCTCATCTATCCCGTGTAAAACCAGCAGTTCCCAAAAGGTTGCTGTGTTAATATCAATTTTTTCTGTTGGTTGATTAATGAACAGCTCAGGCTGGTTTTCAATATTTACGGGAACACTTTCATTATCACTGGTAATGGCAATGGTTTTTGTTAAATCGTCCCACTTAACAAAACCACCCAGGGATTCAACGGTAGGACGTAGCGGGGCAAACGTCCTGTTTTGTATTTTAAGGGTTGGTATTTCTTCTTCATGATCATAAATCCCCTCTTTCAAGTCTGTATCTTCGGTTACAAATATGATTTTTTTATCCCCATAAATTCCCAGGGCCAGTTCGTTTTCACTGTCCCAGGTGACTTGTGCATTTAACGCTTCAAGCAGTGGACGTACAGGAACTATTGTTTGGTTATCGTGTATAAATGGTGGAACACCTAACCATACTTCCTCATCGTTAATGGTAATGCCAACCTCCCCGGCTATAACTGCCCCAGAAAAGGCCATCAGTATCACCAGTGCCGTTGCAAGGATAATTGTCTTACGCATAAAAATTAAAACCCCTTTCAAATTTTAAAACGTCTTAACAATTTGGACATACTAATTTATATTCTACGGTACCCAGGAATAGACTATTCTTCTAAAGTCTTCATCCTTAACTGTATATTATACTAAAAATATGAGTAAAAGCCAAGAAAAAATAAAAAACATCTCAACAAGTGAGATGTTTTAAGAATAAAAAAACATGTGAAAAATATTAAGTTATTTTAACAAAAAATCAAAAACTAACAACCCTGAGGGCTATATCCCCAAAAATTAAAAAATCCCCTGATTATCAGCGCCTTTCACTGCTGACGGGGAATATCCGCTTCTTTATACGTTTTGTCTTTGTAAAATGCTTTATAGGCTTCACTTTCAAAAACAATACGATCGTCTGGGATATCATGCCTCACACCTTTTTTTAATCTGCTGGTAGGACTTTTCCACGACAGGTACTTTTGAACGTATTCCTCAGTGATAAACATGCCACTATCCTCTCCTTTATTCCTGATTTAAAATTATGTGCAAAATAAAACTCACTGCTGTCTGGCAAGTGAGGGCTTGCGTTCACTTAAATGACAACTGGCTGACTTTGCGCCAAATTACGCTTTAGTCCCTCTAGTTTTGCGTCCCCACTTTTCAGCAGGTTTGCCATTTTCATTTAGAATAATCAAATTATTTAGCTATTTCCATTTTATCTGATATCTCTACTTCTGTCAATGTTTTCTTTCTTTTTGTTTTTTTTTGTTCATTTTGGTCTATTCAAAATATAACTCTAACCAAACAAAAAAGACACCGTCTTATTCCTTTCACGATGTCTATTTTTTTCA
>SKMY01000265.1 GCA_007120815.1 Syntrophomonadaceae bacterium
CTCCGCTTCGCTCCGGAAGGGACAAAGCCGTCCCCATAGCTTCCCTCACTGAACGTCCCAGCCTTGCTGGGCATACGAGTAGTTGCTTTCTTTTAAACTATTGGCTTTTTATTTCAAAATTCCTGCAAAAAAAAAATATAAACCCAAAAAATCATTATAAATTTTACAGATATTCTAAGATTTATAGCAATTTTGTTCATTTTGTTTTCTCTCTATAAGTTCATCGCCCTTTTCGGGATCAGGTAGCCCGGTTATCCAGCTCTTCTTTCACAATTCTTGCCGCTATTTGGGGATTGGCCTGACCGCGGGTCGCTTTCATAACCTGCCCGACCAGGAACTTGACCGCTTTTTCGTGACCGGCCAGGTAATCACCGGCAGCGGCAGGATGAGACGCGATGACCTGCCGGGTTATTTCAATAATTTTATTTTCATCGCTGATCAGCTCCAGGCCCTTCTCCTGGAGGATATCTTTGGGGTTTTTCCCCGACTTAAAGGCGTGCGCCAGGAGTTCTTTTGCCATCTTCCCGCTGATTTCTTCCCCATCGACCATCTTTACCAGCTCAGCCAGGTATTGAGGAGTTAGCTCGACTTCGTCGATTTCCCGGTTCGTATTTTTCATAAGACCCAGCACATCTCCCAGGAGCCAGTTGCTAATTTTTTGAGGCTGGTTGTAATGTTTAAGTGCCGCCTCAAAATAGTCGGCCATTTTTTTGGATCCTGTAAGTATTTCAGCCTGGTAAGGGGTTAAGCCATGGCTTAAAACAAAACGCTGGCTCCGCTCTGCGGGCAGTTCAGGAATCTCCTTTCTAAATTCATCGATCATTGATTCGCTCAGTAAAAGGGGCGGGAGATCGGGTTCGGGAAAGTAGCGATAGTCCTGCTCCTCTTCCTTGCTCCTCATCTCGTACGTGATTCCCTCTTCCTCCTCCCAGCCCCGGGTTTCCTGGGCTATCGCACCACCTTGTTGTAAGATAGATTCCTGGCGTTTTACTTCATACTCCAAACCTTTTTGGACCGCCTTAAAAGAGTTCATATTCTTGATTTCAACCTTTCGCCCCAGTTCCTCTACACCCCGGGGACGGAGTGAAATATTGGCATCACAGCGTAAACTGCCTTCTTCCATTTTGCAGTCAGACACTTCCGTATAAAGCAAGATCTTTTTCAGTGTTTCCAGGAACAGGCGTGCTTCCTCGGGAGAACGCAAGTCAGGGGCTGTAACAATTTCAACTAACGGCACCCCGCTGCGGTTATAATCGACGTAAGTTGCTTTGCTTTCGTCATCGTGCAGTAACTTGCCTGCGTCTTCTTCCATGTGCAAGCGCTCAATTCTTACTCGTCGAATCAATTGACCCTGGTTAAACACGTCGACATGACCGTAATGGGCCAGGGGCAGATCATACTGGGAGATCTGGTATGCCTTGGGGAGATCGGGATAAAAATATGTTTTACGGTCAAATTTGCTAAACGAAGCAACACGACAGCTTAAAGCCAGGGCCGCTTTCATAGCCAGGTGCAAAGCATTCTCGTTAAAAACCGGTAGAGAACCGGGAAGTCCCAGGCAAACGGGACATATATTTGTGTTGGGAGACTGGCCAAATAAGTTGGGGCACGGGCAAAAGATTTTGCTTTCTGTATGCAGTTCAACGTGCACTTCAAGGCCAATAACAATCTCATAAGCTGAAGGCATCGATAGAAACCCCTCCTAAGACTAAAATTTATTATTTATCTGCGGCACTTTCCCCTTAAACCCAAGAACCTGTTCAAGGGCATGGCAAAACTGTAGCATTCTTCCTTCATCAAAGGGGCGTCCGATAACCTGGAGCCCTACAGGTAAGTCTTTTGAAAAGCCGCAGGGAATGGAGACGGCCGGCACTCCGGCCAGGTTGGCCGGGGTGGTATACACATCATTTAAATACATAGTCAACGGATCGTCGATTTTTTCATTGAATTTAAAAGCAACTGTTGGTGAAGTAGGCGTAAGAATAAAATCATATGTTTGGAAAGCTTTCTCAAAATCATCTCGAATTAAGGAGCGAACCTTTAGGGCCTTCAAGTAGTACGCGTCATAATACCCGGAACTCAGCGCATATGTACCCAGCATAATACGTCTTTTCACTTCTTGTCCGAACCCCTGGCTGCGCGTTTCGCGGTACAGGTCGATTAAGTGATCGCTACCGCCGGCCCTAAAACCATATTGAACACCGTCGTAACGTGCCAGGTTTGAAGAGGCTTCAGCGGTTGCCACAATATAGTAGGCAGAAAGGGCATAGGGGCTGTGAGGCATGGACACATTATCAACCTCTACATTTAATGAGGCGCACTGATCAATAGCCTGCAAAACCGTCTCTTTAACCCCTTGGGATATCCCCTGTTCAAAAAATTCTTTTGGAACCCCAACCTTAAACCCGCTGACTTCCTTGCCTATAAACCCCCTGAAGGATTGTTTTTTTCGGGGCACCGAAGTAGAATCCCTGGGATCATGACCGGCTATAGCGTCCAGGACCAGCGCACAGTCTTCAACGGTTCTTGTAATGGGCCCGATTTGATCAAGGGAAGAAGCAAAAGCGATGAGGCCGTATCGTGACACCAGGCCATAGGTGGGTTTCAAACCAACCACCCCGCACACGGAAGCGGGCTGTCGAATTGAACCTCCTGTATCTGAACCCAGGGCAAAAGCAGCTTCACGGGCGGCCACTAAAGCAGCAGACCCGCCGCTTGACCCACCCGGAACATAGTCAACATTCCATGGGTTGCGGGTATAGTCAAAAGCGGAGTTTTCTGTAGAGGAACCCATACCAAATTCATCCATATTGGTTTTTCCAAAAAGAATAGCCCCGGCTTCAGCCAGCTTTTCTGCGACATGGGCATCATAAGGGGGGAGATAGTTTTTTAAGATTCGGGATCCGCACGTGGTTGCCAGTCCACGGGTACACAAGTTATCTTTTAACGCCAGCGGTATTCCAGCCAGGGGGGAGTTGATTTTCCCGGTGGAACGCAGTTTGTCCACCTGGTCGGCCTGCGCCAGGATGGTTTCCCGATCAACAAGGGTGGTAAAACCCTTGATTAACGGCTCAACTTCGGCAATTCGCGATAAAAATGAAAGGGAAAGCTCCCGGGAACTGATTGTTTTACTCGTTAATGCATCAAAAGCCTCAGAAACGGTCATCTCGTAAGGATTCATCTATTGCCATCCCTCCATATATCTACTCAATAACAGGCGGCACTTTAAACAGCTGGTTTTCCCGGTCAGGCGCTTCCTTTAAAACGTCATGAAGCAATTCTTTACTACTCGCCTTCTGGTTATCGGAACGAAAAACATTATGAATGGGCTGAACATAAGTGGTGGGCTCTACATGATCCAGGTTCAGCTCGTTTAAGCGGTCAATGTGCTCCAGAATTTGGTTAAACTGCCGGGTATAACGTTTTTTCTCCTCAGAGGAGAGATTTAACCGGGCCAGTGCAGCGACATGCTCGACATCGCTTTCTTTGACATTCATTTCTTCACCTCCTTGACCACCAGGCAGGAATGGATTGGTTTATGTCGAATACAATTCAAAAGATGAGGTTTTCTTAAGATGCAATAATACATAAGGAGTGGATGCTCATATGCCTACGTTAAAAAACCTGATGGAAGATGCTGTGTTGCAAATTTTAGATGAGACCCTGGATAAAAAGAACACCTGCTCATGTGACCAATGCCGTATGGATATTGCCGCTATTGCTTTAAACAAGCTCCCTCCTCGATACGTGGTAACCACCAAGGGGGCTTCATACGGAAGAACAGACCTTCTTGAACTGCAAAAGTACATTGATGTCGTTGGAGCCATCACCCAGGCAATCAAGCTCGTGAAAGAACATCCCAGGCATTAAACGGTAAAATATATCATTCATTGGTTTAACAATGTATCAAAGGCCGTTTCACTGATGATATTTATACCCAGCTCCTTGGCTTTTTCCAGCTTGGAACCCGGATTTTCTCCAGCCAGGAGATAGTCCGTTTTGCTGCTGACACTGGAAATAACCTTCCCCCCGTTTGCTTCAATGATCTCTTTCGCCTGCGCACGGGTGTAATTCACCAGGCTTCCTGTTAAGACAAAGGTTTTTCCCGCCAGGGATTGATTCAGAGCAGCCTCTCCGGCCCTTTCTGAATCGGAGTAAAAATTAACCCCTGCCTTTTCCAACTTATCAATAATAGCAACCGTTTCCGGCTGTTTAAAAAATTCATAAATGGAGGCTGCAATTTTTGGCCCTATTTCTTCGATCCGTTCAAGTTCGCCGGGTTCTGCTTCCTGTATATCATATAAACTTTCAAACCGGGAAGACAGCAGACGCGACGTTCTTTCCCCCACAAAACGAATGCCCAGGGCGTACAAAAGTTTATATAACGGGTTGGATTTGCTTTTTTCAAGCTCTAGTAAAAGGTTTTCTGCAGATTTCTCACCTAACCGTTCCAGCGGAACCAGGTCCTCTTTGCTGAGAAAATAGAGATCCCCGACATCTCGAACAAGGGATGAATCATAAAGCAGCCGGGCAATGGATTCTCCCAATCCAACAATGTCCATGGCCCCGCGTGAAGCAAAGTGAACGATACGCTCCACCAGCTGAGCCGGGCACGCCGGATTAATACAGCGCACAACCGCTTCCCCCGGAAGCCGCAGTACGGATTTCAGGCAGGAGGGGCAGGCACCTGGCATGGAAAATTGACGCTGCAGCCCATCACGTTTATCCTTTCTTACTTTAACAATTTCCGGAATCACATCGCCCGCCTTGTGAACAATCACCCTGTCACCGATGAGCACATCTTTTTCCTGCAGCACATCCTGGTTGTGCAGGCTGGCTCTCTTTACGACAGAGCCGGCCAGAAGCACAGGGTTAAGTAGGGCCACGGGGGTTATGGCGCCGGTACGGCCTACATTGACCGTTATATCCCTCACAACGGTTTCAGCTTCTTCGGAAGAAAACTTAAAGGCCACAGCCCACCGCGGCGCCCTCCCGGTAAATCCAAGTTTTTGCTGGTATGCAAAATCATTAACCTTAAACACCGCTCCATCAATCTCATAAGGGAGTTCATCCCGTGTCACGGCAAGGTGGTGATAATACTTCAGCACATCCTCGCTGCCGTGAAGCAGCTTGGATTCGGGATTGACTTTAAAACCGAGTTCGCTCAGGTACTGAAGAGCTATCCATTGGGAGTCCAGCGTTTTTCCACCCGATACCCCTAGCACGGCATAAACAAACAGATCCAGCGGTCTCTCTGCAGCAATTTTTGGATCGAGCTGCCTCAATGAACCAGCAGCAGCATTACGCGGATTGGCAAAAGGTGGCAAACCCTTGGATTCGCGGGCCCCATTTAACTTGAGGAAGTCATTTTTTGAGATAAAGGCTTCCCCGCGGAATTCGGCGGTTATCCGGTCAGTCAATTGAAGGGGAAGGCTCCATATGGTTAAAAGATTGTGGGTAATATCTTCACCGGTATACCCGTCCCCTCGGGTGGCACCCCGCCGAAAAAGGCCTTCTTCATAGTAAAGCGAAACGGCCAAACCATCTATTTTAGGTTCGCCGACAAACTCAAAGCTTTCAGACACACCGGTGGCTTTTTGAATTCGGCGAAAAAAATCCAAAAAATCACTCTCAGAAAAAATATTGCCCAGGCTCAACATGGGTTCAACATGGCGAACCTCATTAAATGCAGCTATTGGAGAACCACCTACACGCCTTGAAGGCGAATCATCTGCAACCAGCTCCGGAAACTCTGACTCAAGGGCCAGGAGTTCTTTCATCATCAAGTCGAATTCTCTATCACTTATTTTTGGTTGGTCCAGAACATGATAAAAATAGTTATGGCGGTTAATGGTTTCTTTTAACGCTTCAATTCTCCGGGCTGCAGATTCTTTATCCATTTGTCGGATGTCCTCCTTCCCCGTTATTATACCGCACTTTTGGTTAAAAAAACATAGAAAAACCGGCTAAAATAGCCGGCTTTAAAAACACGGGCACACAGTAAGCCCCAGAAGGCTTTTTTTATAAGATATAATATGCGGACGATGATGCTGAGAGGAGTCAATTTCATTCCATAGAATGTCTTGCTCTTCTTATGAAACGAAAAGACCGTTATTCTCCAGTGTTAGACAGTTCCTGCTTCTTGTTTTTTCACATGATCTTTAATCCACCTGGCAATCTCATCGGTGGGAGTGCCCGGGGTAAACAGCGCTTCGGCATCGCCGTTTTTTAACAGTTCTTCGATGTCTTCATCGGGGAAAATCCCTCCGCCAATCAAAACGATGTCATCGGCGCCGTTTTCGTTTAACAGCTGCCGGACCCGTGGGAACAGGGTCATGTGGGCCCCGGAAAGAATGCTTAAACCCACTACGTCCACGTCTTCCTGGATGGCCGCTTCCACCACCTGCTCCGCCGTCTGGTGGAGTCCGGTATAGACTACTTCCATGCCCGAGTCCCTCAGTGCCCTGGCCACCACCTTGGCCCCCCGGTCATGCCCGTCCAAACCGGGTTTAGCCACTAAGACCCTGATTTTATACGCTTTATTCATGTTTTTCAGCCTCCCTACCCGGTTATTAAAAAATGGGTTGCTCCTTGTATTCTCCAAACACTTCTTTCAAAACGCCGATGATCTCGCCCTCGGTTGAATAAGCCTTGACGGCATCAAGGATGTAAGGAATCAGATTGTCCGTCCCTTGTGCCGCGTTCCTGAGTTCCTCCAGCCTGCGTTTGGCCAGTTCGTTATCCCGGGTTTCACGGACTTTTTGTACACGCTC
>SKMY01000062.1 GCA_007120815.1 Syntrophomonadaceae bacterium
CGAATATTGTCCGTATCCTCGTAAAAGATAGTCTGGTAATCAATACCGCGAAGCATAATATGATATATACCGCTTTCACTTTTTTTGCGGGGTAGTCGTGGCATGGAAATGTCTCCTATACATTATTTTGGATATTTTAACATAATAAATATATGGAATCAATAGGTACGTCCCCGTGATTCACGTCCCCGTGATTCTTTGGAATCAATAGGTACGTCCCCGTGATTCCCCGTGATTCTGAAGAGCAAAAAGCTGCCTGGGGTTTCAGGCGGCCAGTGGAATTTGATTAAGAAGGGAGGACGAGGCGCCGGATTTGCCTCGTCCTCCCTTCTTTACCTGGATAACATCCATCCAACGATTACCTGCCCGTTATTAATCCAACTGCTACCAGCCCAGTCCCCTGAGTAATTTCAACAGAAGTACCATGGATTCCGCCCGGTTGATGGGCACGTTGGGCCTCAGGCTCCCGTCGGGGTAACCGCCGATGGTCCCTTCGGCGACCTGCCCGACCGCCCAGGAGGGCACCTGGTCGGCATCGGTGAAAACGGAAAGGTCGGCCGGGTGGCCAAAACCGGGGACATTACGGAGAGCGTTGGAGATTAATACGGCCGCTTCAATACGGGTCATCTGATCCTGGGGCGCAAAGCGGTCCCCTTTCCCTTTGACCAGGTCCGCCTTGGTCATGGCTGCGATAAACGGCCGGGACCAAGGGGCAATCTGGTCGGCATCGTTGTATTTGGCCTGCAGCACCGCGTCATTTTCCGCTTCGGTCATGTATGTGATGGTGGGATACAGGTGGGTTTCGCCCGGTGCCAGGCCCAGTATTCTGGCCACCACTGTTGTCAGCTCGGCCCGGGTGATGGTCCGGCTCAGCCCGGCGGGTCTGATCAAGCTGGTGGGGTCGTCGGGATTAGGGTATCCTTCCAACAGCCCCAGGCCGTTCATCCGGTTGGCGATGGGTTCCGCCCACTCCCAGGCGGTCGTGATATCGGTAAATCGGGGTTGAATGCAGCCAAAAACCACGAACCAGCCGGCGTAACTGCCGTCATTGACGGCCTTGACCGTCCCAGGCGTCAAGGGATAGCTGGCCAGTGCCACCCACTTATCGTAGCTGTCGTTCCAGTAAAAGACTTTGGGGTAGCGGTCCGGGTTGCCGTCCATTTTGGTCTGATCGTAGGTCAAAGCAAATTCAGCCCCGGGAGCAGCCATTTTCTGCGGTGTGCTCAAGGTGATATACCCGGGCTGCCGGTCCAGCATTTTTCCTTCCGGCAGGTCTTCGGTTTCAGGCGTGTCTTCGTCTTCATCGGGCACATCCTCATCCGGTGTATCATCGGGAGGCTCTTCCTTTCCTTCCCACACAGTTAACCTGGCATTGGCCGATAACGGGGTAGACTGCTTGCTGTAAGGGGGTGTATAATCATAATTTGCTGTGATTGAGCTGTTCCCTTCGCGGTCTCCCCGATATTTTCCCTTCCCTGTGGCTGTAGCGATATCTTCCGCCAGCCACCATTGAGCATCCTCAGTGACATCTTCGTTAAGGTCGATATCGGTAGATTTCAGGTAAGCCCTGTACTGCTGTGTTTCTCCTACCTCGATGGTTGCCGTTGGCGGCAGGATTTCCAGCCAGACTCGCGGATCTCTCACAATCATTTGGGCTTCGCCCTCAAGCCTGATGGGTGCACGAACCAATGAATCGAACACATAGAGTGCACGCACTGTTGTTTGACCGGTGGAGACACCTCGAATAGCCCCTTTTACCGCCGCCGATGCCTCCCCTATGGAGATGTCTTCGACAAACCAGGCACACATCTCCGTAACCTCTTCCCCCAGGATAACGCCGTTATCGTGGCTCAAGTAAGCCCTGTACTGCTGGGAATTACCCGTAAAAACCGTAGCCGTCGGGGGTTCTACCACCAGTACTGGCTGGTTCATCTCCAGTACGAGCCCCTGGCTATTCTGTGCCAGACCAACCCCACCCAAAAGCAAAAGAAAAACGAGGAACACCATGCCTAACACGACTCCGGTAACACGACAATTCCATCTTGATCGATTCAACACGATGCAACTTCTCCCTTCTTTTCTTAATGATTGGATTTAAAAGCCTTTCAGCTTATGTCCTAACTAGAGAAATACGGCAGCCCTGGGACGTTCTAGTAATTTCATAGGAAAAAAACAAAAACCGACCATGCTAAATGGTCGGTTACGCAATTGGCTCAAAGCAGGTCCTTAGCGTCCAGGTGCGGCCTGCTAATCATCGCTCCCAAATAAGCTAATATAAATAATATTCTATCAAATTTGGCATATTCCTTCTAAAAATACTAAAAAAAACATAAAATAAACAATATTTACTATTCTAAAAGGATGGAATCACAGGGATAGCAGGCCGATTGGGTGGGCTGTTTTCCTTGTTGACGTTGTGCATAGCAGGATAGCACGGCTCGTGCGTTGAAGTATTTTACAGCATCTATACCAGTAAATTAGAGCATGGTTACCTTACCAGCAGCAATAAGGGAGCAATAATAACATGAAACACGAGCGATGTGCAGTATGAGCAAAGAACGGGGAAAAGCATGGCACCAAAAGGACGGGGTCGTCCTGCTGATCATCTCCTCGGCCTATATCGCTGTATTTGCTAACATTCAGGGGTTTAAGGCCATGCTGCCACTGGTCCAGGAAGAATTTTTAATCAGCAGGACCCAGGTGGGCCTTTATTCCAGCTTTTACTTCTTGAGCGCCGTGCTGATTGCCGTGTTCAGCGGGAGAATTGTGGACCGCCTGGGGACAAAAAAAGGGCTTTCACTGGGAGCCGGCGTGGTGGGCGTCATGATTATCCTCCACGCCCTTTCACCGTTCTTCTGGCTGATCCTGATCCTGGCCTTTTTTACCGGGGTCGCTTTCAGTTTGATTACGCCTTCGGTAAACAGGGGTGTATTTGAGTTGGCCCCTCCTTCCAAGAGGAGCTTCTTCATGGGAATCGTTCACGGGGGCGGGGGATTTGGGGGATTCATGGGCGCTGTCCTGCTGCCTTTTCTGGGTGAACTGATGGGTTGGCGAAGGGCACTTCTTTTCAGCAGCGCTTTTGCGCTGGTTGTGGCGTTTCTCATTTCTGTGTTATACAAGCCGCCGGCTACCAGGTTGGGAAAAAAGGAGAACACAGCGGAGACAAGTTCCAGGACTTTAAAGGAAGACCTGCTTTTTCTCCTGCGAAACCGCTATCTTTTATGCATTTTCTCCATGGGGATCGTTTTTGGTATGAGCATTTCTTCCATTACGGGCCATTTTACCCTGTACCTGAATCAGGACCTGGGTTTTAGCACGACATTGGCCGGCCTGGGACTGGGCATTTTTCATATAGGAGGCGTCTTTGGACAACCCTGCTGGGGGCTGATCAACGAAAAAGTGTTTCGCGGTAACAGGCGGAAGGGCCTTTTCCTGCTCGGCATGCTTATTGCGGCCCTCACCCTGTTTTTCGGCCTGGTGATCAGCAGGTTTTCCTTTTCACCCACTGCCATCCTGGCCTTTTCTTTTCTCCTGGGTTTTTGTATCATGGGCGTTATTGCCATTTACTTCACTGCCGTGAGCGAACTGGTATCCAGGGAACACATTGGCGTGGTGACCGGCATCGCCCTGGTTTTCCCCCGGTTCAGCACGATACTGGCCCCTCCCCTTTTCGGCCTGGTGGCCGACCTGCAGGGCATGTATTCCAGCAGCTGGATTATCCTGGGTATGATTGTACTTCTCTTTACCCTGGCTTTTTTCCATTTCAGCGGGAAATATGAGCCGTCTCCCAATTCCTCACGGTGATCTTAAATGAAAAAGGGGCTGAACCTCGGTTCATTTTGAACGTTGGTCAGCCCTATTGATGCAAGAACAGCACCTTTGATCTGCCTGATCCTGCCTGTGCCTATCTGATCTCACCTGATTCCTGCCCCGATGCCTGCGAGACCTACCTGATCATCTGCTGAGGCAGCCACATGATAATTTGCGGAAACACGATGCAGAGGAACAGGGTCACAAACTGGATAATTACAAAAGGAATAACCCCTTTCATGATATCCGGGCTGGAAATTTCCGGTGGTGCGATGCCCTTTAGATAGAAGATGGAGTACGCAAAGGGCGGGGTTAAAAAAGACGTCTGATACATGATACAGACCATGGCTGCAAACCAGAGGGGATCAAACCCCAATGTAGCCGCGATGGGGGTAAAGAGGGGCACGATGATTAACAGCGAGGCCACCCAGTCCATCAGGAACCCCAGCACGAACACAATCAGCATCATGAATAAAAAGACGCCCCACTTGTCAAAGGGGAGGCCCAGCAAGATGTTCTGCACCACCCGGCCGCCGCCCAGACGCGTAAATACACCCACAAAGACGCCGGCACAAACCACGATCATCAGGATCATGCTGGTGGTGAGCAGGGTGCTGTGCACCGTTTCCCTGATTACCCTGAAATTCAGCTTGCCGTGAGCGGCTGCAATAACCATGGAAACCAGGGCCCCGACGGCCGCCGCCTCGGTGGGCGGGGCGATACCGAACCAGATGACGCCCAGCACGGCCAGGATCAAGGCCAACACGGGCACCATGTTCACCAGCAGCCCTTTAACTTTTTCCCAGGTGGAAAGGGCATTGCGCTCCTCGATGGGCACGGCGGGGCCCATGGCGGGATTAATTTGGCACCGAACCAGGACATAGACCACGTAAAGAACACCCATCAGTATCCCCGGGCCCATGGCGGCGTAGAAAAGCCGGCCCACCGACAATCCGGCAGCGGGGCCGTACACAATCAGCATGATGCTGGGGGGGATAAGGATCCCCAGGGTGCCTCCCGCGCACACCACTCCGCTGGCCATTTGCTTGTCGTACCCTCTCGCCAGCATGGCGGGCAAAAACAGCAGGCCCATGGTCACCACTGATGCCCCGATGATCCCGGTGCAGGCGGCAAAAAGGATGGAGATGAAAAGGGAGGCCACGGCCAGGCCGCCTTTTAGCCCCCCCAGGCTCAAGGCCAGGATATCAAAGAGCTTTTTGGCGATGCCGGACCGGTCCAGCATATGGCCCATAAAGACAAAAAGGGGAATGGCCAGCAAAGAATAGTTTCTCAGCGTCCCCAAAGTAACAGTAAATACCAGGTTAAAAACTTCAGGCCCCCAGAAGGTCAGCCCAAATAAAACACCCAGGCCGCCCAGGACAACAAACACGTAATAGCCGGAAAATATCCCGATAATCAGGCTGACCAGCATTAAAACAAACACCGCTGTTGAACTCAATTCCATTACAGCTCAACCCCCTTTACCCGGTACAGGTTGCGAATAAATTCAGCGATTCCCTGGATAAGCAGCAGGGCATAGGTGATGGGAATGACCGTTTTCAAAGGATAAATGGGGGGATTCCAGTAGCCGGAAATGGCCCGCTCGCCCATGGCCCAGGAAAAAGCGGCCAGGTTAATGGATACGTACATGGTCATGATAACCAGCGGGAAAAAGAGCAGCAAACTGCAGACTAAATCGATCAGGGCCTTGTTTCTGACGGAAAACCGGCTGTACAAAATATCGACCCGCACGTGGGATTTGTTTTTCAGCGCCCAGGCGGCGCCAATTGCAAAGGCCGTCCCGCCCAGCATGTAGCTGATATCATAGGACCAGACCGTGGGCTTGTTAAAAACAAAACGGGAAATCACTTCGTAAACCAGTGAAATAATCAAAATAAAGTTCAACCAGCTGATAAACCGTCCGCTGAGTTCACTGATTTTTTCTAAGACTGCCACGAGTTTTTTGGGAAAATTCATCCTCTCATTCCCTTCATTAAAATCTGGAAAAGAATAATAAAAGACCAATAACCGAAAACAGCGCGGAGTTCCTCGTTTAGCCCATTTTAAACCCGGTCAATCGTTAAGGATGAAGGGTCAAACGAAGAACTCCTGGCTGCCTGGTTATTTTAATAATCGGGCGTCATAAAGTTGCGCCACGGCTTGTACACATCGAGGAATCTTTGCTGGGATTCCAGGACCCGGGCAAAGAAGTCGTGTTCCTCAGCCAGCTCTTCGTAGTATTCAAAGGTGACATCCCTGATTATCGCCTGGGATTCAGCATCAAACTCGATGATGGTCAATCTGCCCTGCTCTTCCAGTTCCATGTACTTTTCCATGGTCTGCATATCCTGGTATGCCGCGTAGGCCCAGGCTCTGCCCCACATGTTTTCTGTAGCGGTTTCCACGATTTTCTTCAAGTGGTCGGGCAGCTCGTTCCACTTCTGTTCATTCACCATGAAAGAGAAGGTGGTGCAGGGCTGGTGGATTCCCGGAACAACCAGGTAGGGGGCTACTTCGTGGTAACCCAGGTTGTAGTTGTCCGTGGGAATACCAAACTCGATGGCATCCACAACCCCTCTTTCCAGGGATTGATACACCTCGGCGCCGGGCACGGCCACAACCGATGCGCCCAGCCTGGCCTGGATGTCACCCCAGAATCCCACACCCCGAACCCGGGTCCCCTGGAGGTCGTCCAGGTTTTCGATGGGCACCTTGGAGTGGTAGAGGACCTCTGATGTATAGACCCCTGCCGGCAGCACCTTTACGTTGTAGTTATCAAAACACTCCTGCCAGAGATCGGCGCCTTCATCAAAGAGCACCCAGGTCATGTACTCCTGCTCATTCATCCCCAGAGGCATGGCGGCAAAGAAACCCGCGGCGGGGTTCTGGCCCAGCCAGTACCCTTCCCAGCTGTGGATGGCATCCACCGTGCCGGCACTCACCGAATC
>SKMY01000140.1 GCA_007120815.1 Syntrophomonadaceae bacterium
GTGCCTTTGCTCACACCGGGAGCGTTTTTCATCCGAAAGCGTTGGGCAATAGCGCTGTCCCTCCCGGGCGGGAAAAAACAGGTAGCCGCAATTCGGATCGGCGCATCTTTGGGGAATTGTCATTTGCTCTGTCAGCAAACTGTATTCCATAAACCGAAAAAGTCCATCAAACTGAAGCACAGGAAAACCATCAGGCTGGTCTTCATTGGGTGCAGAATGTAACTGCACCCAAACACCTCCTCTTGAGCGATGTGAAAAACGCACCCGCAGCTCATGAAAACTCGTTTCCAAAAGATACTGCAAGAAATATGGCTTGTCCCCATGCTTTTCATACTGCCCTTTCCAATAATCAAGATCCGGGCCAACAAGCGCTTTGCGCATATCTGGCGAGGTGCCCTTTATCCATTTGTTTGCATCAACCTCTATGGCGTCTTTTTCAAGTTTTGGGTCCCTGTAAAGATGTATGAAACGCTTTATTTCTGAAATATGCCGGATGAGCTCAGCAAAACGTATAATATCCGGTGAGCTCTCACGGGACTGCCTTAAATCACCGAACTTTTCGTAACCGTAATACTCCGACACTTCCATCATTATTTCGCCTAAATCAGTTTGTGGGTCGTTTCTTTTTCGTGTGGCATATGTAAACTCTACAGCCCCGTTAAACCGGCCAACCCGCTCCTGGCTTTTGCCTGCAGCAGACAGCAGTCCGAGCAGGCCCCAGTCCCTGACGAACTGCAGCGCCGAGTGATCATCAACGACTTTTTGAATGTTGCTTAATAACGAGCTGATGTGTTCTCCCGGGCGATAAAGGTGCTCGGAACCAAAATGCCGAATATATTTTATTGCCGGAAGATCATCAACAAAAACCCCGTCTTTAAGCATCATGTCTGGTCTTTTTAACCAAATCCAGTGGGTAATAGACGGTCCTTCCATTTAACTATCTCCCTTACAGGGCACCCGGTGGCTGTATGAAGGCCAAATGACTGCATGAAGCAAATCTGCTCATGCTTATACCCCCGGGTCTGCATTAATAAATGTATTGCATGCATACCTTCGCCTTAAGGTTAACATACTTCCCGGCCTAATGCAAAATTTGCATTGAAAAAAATTAAGTCCAAAAAGGACTTATTTTCTGGCCCAGAGATTAATTGTCATTTTTCAGCTCTTTCACCATGAGGACAATACAGTTGCTTGCTTCTTGAACGACGGCACCGCTTACACTTCCCAATATCGTTTTTTTCAAGCCACCCAATCCCCTGCTGCCTAATATGATCATGTTAACGGCTTTTTCTTTAGCAACCCTGATGATGGTTTCAGAAGGATGCCCTTTCTCCAATTTTGTGTTTGCTTTTATGTTCCTTTTTTCAAAGGCATTCGCAGCGTCTGATAAGATTAATTCTCCTTGCTCTCTTAACTGCCTCATCAGCTCTCGAAAGCGATTAATATGCTCTGTTGTTGCTTCACCCAGGTAAGATAAATCCGCCGGTTTTTCATAAACATGAATGATGGTGATATCATCATAATGATATAATTCGGCAATCCTGGCCGCTTCTTCTACGGCCTGCTGGCTGAGCTTTGAACCATCGGTACAAACTAACATTTTCATATTCATTGCTCCTTTTCCATAAATATAGTCAGCTTGTTTTAAAATACACTATAATCCAGAATTTTCAGCAACTAATTTGTTATATTCTATCATAAAGCGGTACAAAATTGGAAGAGGGGTTGTTTAAATGGGCTGCTTATTCATGCGTTCATTCAATAGAAAAATGAGGAATAACCAAGGGAGCTGGATTTTTCCAGCTCCCCGGGTTTCGTTGTTATTAATATGGTACGCCCGGCAGGACTCGAACCTGCGGCCTTCTGATTCGAAGTCAGCTACTCTGTCCAACTGAGCTACGGGCGCATGAATGATTAAGCAAGGTTATTATAACACAGGAACCTTGCCTTTGCAAAGAAATAACAGTGGACAACAAAGCCGGTCAAGTCTGGTAAGCCAACAAGCCCGGCCGAAAAAGATCTTGAAAAACCGGGCGAAATTGGCTGTGGCAGGTGGATGTGTTTGTAAGGACGCTGTATCTTTGTTTTTGAAAGGTTTTAACGAAAGACGATGAATATGATGATAGCCAGTAAAATAACCATCAGCCCAATGGACTGCCAGGTCAAGCCGAGCCGCTGTGGGAACTCCTGGAATTCCTTCTTGCCCGTTAGCTTGCCTAGCACCCAAAAAAGGGCCAATACCAACAGAAAGCCTGCAATAAATCCCATTTCATCACCCCCATGGATACCAAAATGGGACTGCCTCTGACGGCCGTTCCTGTGGTATAATAGGGTACCGTTAAGAATGCACGGTGGAGTAGTACTTTCGACAAAGTTCCGGGTTCTCCTCTTTACTATATGACGAAAGGAGGGTTCGATATGATCTTCTGCTCCCAATGTAAACAAAAGGTTGTCATGACTGATAGCCTGGCCTCCTGTGAACGGATGCAGGGCCAAAAAGCGGGTTTGCTGATCCCCGAAGGCAAAGGGTATATCGTAAAGTGCAAGGATTGTATCGAGGAAGATAAAAGGCCCGGTACCAACTAAGCAAACCATTATGATAGGAGCAAAAAGATCAAAGGAGCGGATAAAATGAAATCAAGTAGAATTTGGCTGCTGGCACTAGTGTGCCTTCTGGTTGGGTTCATGTTTATCGCAGGGTGTGGAAATGACCAAAACGGTGAAGACATGAACGGAGAGGCCCCCATTGAAAATGGAGAAGGGCCTGAACCCGCTGAACCAGAAGAAAACGGGGTAATTGACAATAACAACGATAATTCAAATGACAACAATAGTGCGGTTGATGAGGGAATGAACAATGGAAACGGAAATGCCTTAAGTTGTTGGGATTATCAGCCCACCAGCATGGCGCCTAATCCCGGTTGGGACAGCGTTAGCCTGGAAGGGTTGACCCGGGAGGAACTGGTGGATGTTTTAGGTTGCCCACCCCACGTCATTCGCATGACATCCGTTGTGAGTGAAGCCCATAACCGGGAGCTTTGGGTTTACCATCCCTATGAAGAAGATCCAACAGGCTTGTTTGTCTGGCTGAAGGGGAATGTATACCATTACTCCACGTTAAATGAATTTAACGGGTTTTGGTGTTATGAGATGTCGGACCTGGATTTTTGGGAGTAAAATAACCTTGGAATGGTGCGAAAGGAATGCCAGTATGGAAAAAGAACACATTAGCAGCGGGATGCCTTCCCTGGACAGGGTGTTGGATGGGTTTCGGCTGGGAGATAATGTGGTTTGGAAGGTAGACAACCTGGAGGATTACCGTTATTTTACTGAACCCTTTGCCGAGGAGGCCATACGCAGCAGCGGTTGCTGTGTGTATTTACGGTTCGCTCCCCATCCGCCCGTTGTCCAACCCCGGCCGGGCCTGGTGATAAAAGAGGTGGATCCCGGCCAGGGGTTTGCCCATGTTACAGCCGAGATGCACCGGCTGATTCTTGAGCAGACCCAGGCCCAGGCGCGATTTTTTATCCTGGACAACCTTTCTGCCCTGGTGGAACAATGGGCCACGGATGAATTGCTCGCCAACTTTTTCCAGGTGACCTGCCCCTTTCTGGGCGAGCTAAATACAGTGGCCTACTTTGCTTTGCTGCGCGGTCGGCATTCCAACAGCGCTGTCGCCCGCATCCGTGACACCACCCAGGTGTTGGTGGATGTGTACCGTATCAAGGAAAAGATGTATATTCACCCGCTGAAAGTGTGGGACCGCTATTCCTCCCAGATGTATTTGCCCCACAGCCAGGAAGGAGAGGGGTGGGAACCTGTTTTTCGAAGCGGTGAAGCCGCCGATATCTCCACCATGGCACGGCGCCATCCTTTACGAATGGATAAGCAATCCAGCGCGCCCTGGGAGACCGTCTATAATAAACTACTGCAGTACTGGCAGAGGGAAGACGACCCTAAAGCGCTATCGCCGGAGTTCCGCGCGTTAAAGCAGGAAGCAATCCGCATGCTGATCGGAACCGACCCCACCTTGAACAGGCTGGCCGATACGTATTTCTCGCTGGATGACCTCTTTGCTATCCGTGAACGGTTGATCGGCACGGGGCGAATTGGAGGAAAGACCACAGGGATGCTGCTGGCACGCAAGATATTGCTGGAAGGAAAAGGAAAAACCGATTTGTCCACGGTGCTGGAACACCACGATTCTTTTTATATCGGTTCCGATGTTTTCTTTACCTTCCTGGTTAATAACAACCTCTTCCGTCTGCGCCTGCAGCTAACCAGCAATTCCACCTTGACCTGGGAAGAATTTGCCGACATTGAACAGGAATTCCTGGCTGGCAGTTTTCCCGCCGATATTATGGGCCAGTTTCGCAATATGCTGGACTATTTCGGCCAGGCGCCCATTATTGTCCGTTCCAGCAGCCTTTTGGAGGACAGTTTCGGCAACGCCTTTGCAGGCAAATATCGCAGTGATTTTTGCGCGAACCAGGGGGGACCGGAAGAGCGGTTGGAAAATTTTTTGCGCACCGTCAAGCTGGTTTATGCCAGCACCCTCAGCCCCGATGTCCTGACGTACAGGCACAAACGCGGGCTGGGCGAGAGCGATGAGCAGATGGCCATCCTGGTCCAGCGGGTAGCCGGGCTTCCATACCGCCAATTTTTCTTCCCCAGCCTGGCGGGGGTTGCCTTCTCACAAAACCTTTATGCCTGGTCCGATCGAATTGACCCGCGCCAGGGGGTCATCCGGTTGGTTTTCGGCCTTGGAACAAGGGCGGTTAACCGGGTACCCGAGGATTACCCGCGCATGATAGCCGTAAGCCATCCCCAGATACGCCCTGAAGCCGGGTCGCGGATCGCTTATTATTCGCAGCGCCAGGTGGATCTTTTAGATATTGAAGGGAATCGTTTCCTGACCCTGCCCGTGTCAGACGTGCTTGACCTGGGCGGTTATCCTCAGCTCCAATATTACGCCTCCCTGTTTCAAGATGGAATGCCTTACGATCCGCCCTACGGGTCTATTAATCCTGGCAAAGATGAATATCTGCTCACCTTCAATCGGTTAATTGAAAAAACGCCTTTCGTGCCCCTGTTGGGTGAGATGCTGGAGCGGCTTGAAAAGGCGTACGGGCAGCCTGTTGATACCGAGTTTACTGCTTCCGTGTCAAAAGAGGGGGCCGTGAGGGTTAACATGCTTCAATGCCGGCCGCTATGGCTGCCAACACAGTTGGCCTCCCTGGAGATCCCAAAAGACATCCCGGAGGAGCGTGTCCTGTTCCGAGCACAGCGGGTGATCAACCCCGCGCTGGTAGAAGGGATCCGCTATATTATCTATGTCGATCCCCGGGGTTATGCCTCCCTGCACAGCGAAACCCTTCGCAGGCAGGTGGGGCGTTTGGTGGGGACCCTGAACCGCCACCCCCAATTGGAAAATGAAACCTTTCTAATCATGGGGCCGGGACGCTGGGGCAGCAGCAACATTTACCTGGGCGTGAATGCCGGTTACGCTGACATATACAATGCGTCGGTGTTGGTTGAGCTGGCCTTTGAAAAAGCAGGGCAGTTCCCCGAAGTATCTTACGGCACCCACTTTTTCCAGGACCTGGTAGAGTCGCAGATTGCTTACCTGCCTGTTTACCCCGATCTGCCACAGGACCAGTTTAACCATTCCTTTTTTCAGGATTCGTCCTCAATCCTGGACACCCTGGTGCCGGAGAGCGCCCCCCTGAAAGAAACCGTGCGGGTAATCGATGTTTCCGCTGCCGGTGGTGGCGCTGCTGCACGGTTGGTGGCCGATCCCCGTTCCGACCGGGCCCTTTGTTATCTGGAATTCAGTCTAACCCGTTAGCACCCGTTTTATTTTAAGCGCCATGTAAATGTTTAGAACATGTTCAGCATGATCAAGGGAGATTCCCAGAATATCCTGAATCCGGTTTTTACGGTACGCCAATGTTTTGGGGTGGACAAACAATTTGGCGGCCGTTATTTTCTGGTTGCCGTGATGATTTAACATTTCCTCCAGTGTGATTAAAAGGTGCGTATTATTCTTTTCATCATATTGAATAAGCGCACCCAGTGTTTCATTCACAAAGGCCTTTAGCTCTGCCTTGTCAGGGTAATTTGAAATAATCCGGTAGATGCCCAAATCCTCGTAATGATAAACGCCTTCTTTCCCCCAGGTTAATTTGCCGGTTTTTACGGCTGTAACCGCTTCTTTGTAACCTTTACACAGGTCGGTTATTTCTGGGTAATAAGTCCCAATGCCTATGGTAACAGATATGTTTTCAATATTTTCTTCCACGATATTTTTTATTTTCTCCGCGGTGTCATAAGAAAACGTTTTTAATTTGTTTTTAAACTGGCCGCTCTTTTTTTCATCCAAATCTTCGGGAAGCGGGTGGAGAATAATGATGTTGTTGCTCCTGTTCCAAACAATCATTTCTTTGGAGGTAGAGAAGTACGTTTTAAAGATAACGGTCAACGCTTTTCTCAACAACGTGTAGGACTCTTTTAAGCCTCTTTTTGGGAAAATATCATCGATAGAATCAATGTTAAATAATAGAAGGATGTAGCCCCTCTCCAGGTTGAATCCATAGAAGGTCCCCAGCTGTACGATTTCATCCGTTGTTGGGATATCTCCA
>SKMY01000090.1 GCA_007120815.1 Syntrophomonadaceae bacterium
AAGCGATCCCCAGATCATAAAAAACCAGCAAGTTTGGCAGAAGTATACAAGGGAGCATGCCGACCTCAGTGAAACAGTGGAAACATACAGGCAGGTACAAAAAATCCAGACCGAACTGCAAGACGTGCGGGAAATGCTGCAGGAAAAGCCGGAAGAGGAAATGGAAGCCTATTT
The DNA here is from genome assembly GCA_007120815.1 of Syntrophomonadaceae bacterium. The sequence continues at coordinate 175 of SKMY01000090.1, forward strand.
AAAAGAAGAAATCAACCGGCTGACTATGGAAAAAGAAAAACAGGAAGAAAAATTAAAAACGCTCATGCTGCCCAAAGATCCCAATGACGAAAAAGATGTCATCATGGAAATACGTGCCGGAACCGGTGGAGACGAAGCCGCCCTGTTTGCGAACGATCTGCTGCGCATGTACCTGCGTTTCGCTGAAAAGAAAGGCTGGCAGACAGAAGTCATCGACTCCAATCCGACAGATATCGGCGGATTTAAGGAGATCATCTTTTCTCTTAAGGGTAAGGGAGCCTACAGCCAGCTTAAATTCGAAAGCGGTGTCCACCGTGTCCAGCGTATTCCTACCACAGAATCCGGCGGCCGCATTCATACCTCGGCAGCAACGGTGGCGGTTTTGCCGGAGGCTGAAGAGGTCGAGCTTACCATAAATACTCAGGAGTTGCGGGTGGATACCTTTTGCTCCACCGGCCCGGGGGGGCAGAGTGTGAACACCACCCAGTCGGCGGTGCGAATCACCCATCTTCCCACGAATACCGTGGTGACTTGTCAAGATGAAAAATCCCAGCTGAAGAATCGGGAAAAGGCCATGCGCGTTCTGCGGGCACGCCTGCTGGATAACCTGTTGGCCCAGCAGCAGAGCGAACAAGCGGAAGAGCGCCGCAGTCAGGTTGGCAGCGGGGATCGCAGTGAGCGAATTCGCACCTACAACTTTCCCCAAAACCGGGTTACCGACCATCGTATCGGTCTAACTCTGCACAGGTTGGAGTACGTGCTTCAAGGAGAGCTGGAAGAGATCATCGAATCACTGAACGCCTACGACAGGGCCGAGCAGATGAAACAACACTAGTATGGGAATAAAACCAGGAGTGGTGTAATCATGAGTTGGACAATCAGGCAGGCCTTGCAAGAGGCCGCTTCTTTGTTTCGGGCCGAAGGCATCGAAGCGCCGAGGAGTGAAGCTGAATATCTTCTGAGTTTTGTATTGCACCGGGAGAGAATATACCTGTACGGCCATGGGGAAGAAAAACTATCGGAGGAACAACGGGGACGTTTCCAGGCGCTTGCCGGCAGGAGGGTCTGCAAGGAGCCCCTGGCGTATATTACCGGAGAAAAAGAGTTCATGGGTAAAACCTTTCGGGTCAGCCCTGACGTGCTCATACCGCGGCCCGAAACAGAGCATCTGGTTGAAGCTGTAATGACATGGTTGAGTTGGGCCCACCCGAAGGCTTACGCAGGAAAAAGGTTAAACATATTGGACCTGGGTACGGGGTGCGGTAATATTGCCGTCATGATGGCTTTGCATTTTCCTGCTGCAACGGTTACCGCAGTGGACTTCAGTCAAGGGGCTGTGAAAATGGCCGATCAAAATATACGTCTTCACGGTGTAGAGGGGCGGGTGCAAACCATTTGCGGAGGGTATTGGGACACTCTTACCCCGGGTCTGCACCGTTTTCACGTCATTGTTTCCAACCCGCCATACATTCCTGAACCCGACATGGCGTCCCTTATGGCAGAAGTACAAAAAGAACCCCGCTTGGCCCTGGTCGGCGGTTCGGACGGTTTGGCGGCGTATAAGGAGATATTGCCCCGCGTTCGTGACCACCTGGTTTCCCCAGGCCTGGCAGCCCTGGAAATGGGTGAGGGTCAGGCCGGGGCCATTATGGCACTGGGGCATAGTGCCGGCCTTTCGGTAAGGGATGTCATCCGGGATTACAGTAACCGGGAGCGGGTGATATGCTTTGAGGGATAGACCCACCTCCCTGTGATTCTAAAACCCCTAAACCCTTCGGGGCTTATTTCAGGTTTTTACCGGTTGTTGTGATAGACAGCTTTCCGTGTTTGACTCCTTTGACGCTGATCAGGCGCTCTGAAATGCGCCGCACATCCTTGGCCGGCCCTTTCACTGCCAGGACCTCCAGGCAGTTGTGGTGATCCAGGTGCAGGTGCATGGTTGATAGAATAAGATTGTGAAAATCATGCTGTATCTGCAATAACAGTTCGCTTAACCCCCGCACGTGATGGTCATATATTAATGTTACGGTTCCCGCGACTTCTTCTTCGTCTTTTTCCCACTCCAGTTCAACCATCTGATTTCGAATCAGATCCCGGATGGCTTCAGAGCGGTTGTTGTATCCTTTTTGCTCAATAATTTTATCAAATTGAACCAGTAATCCTTCGTTGATTGATACCCCGAATCGGATCAGGTTGCTCATGTTCTGCCTCCCGCATGGTAAATTTTCAAGATGCCGCTATTATACCATATATTTCCCATTTTTTTTAAAAGGCATGTCTAAAAAATAAGAATATAGCACATAATACAAATAGGACGGGCTGAAGAATCATAAAGACCATTACAAGATTCGCAGGTTTTTAAGCAAGGGGAGGGTACCCGTATGTGCAACAAGGTGCAAATCAGCGGTGTTAATACATATGAACTGCCAACGCTCCCATGGGAAACCATGAAAGTTTTGTTCCAAAGATTGTCTCAAGGAGAGCATGAGGTGCGGGACGAGCTGGTCCGAAACAATTTAAAACTGGTTTTAAGCGTGCTGAAGCGCTTTAGAAACCGGGGTGAAAACATGGATGATCTGTTTCAGGTTGGCTGTATCGGCTTGATGAAAGCCATTGACAACTTCAGCCTGGACCACAACGTGAATTTTTCCACCTATGCTGTGCCCATGATTCTCGGTGAAGTAAAACGCTACCTTCGTGATAATAATTATGTCCATATGAGCCGGTCTTTAAAAACAACCGCCCAGAAGATTCATGAATTCAGAGAAAGTTATTTTCAGAAACACGAAAAAGAGCCGTCTCTGGCTGAAATTGCCGCATATCTGGATATAAGTGCTGAAGAAGTGGTCCTGGCTTACAACGCCAACCAGGATCCGGTTTCCGTGTTTGAATCAGTATTTACCGACAGTACCGATCCTCTACTGCTGATGGACTTGCTCCGGGATAATGACAATTGTGATGAAATCTGGTTGAATAAAATTGAGTTAAAACAGGCCTTGGAAAAACTTGACCAGCGAAGCCGTTACATTGTGATTAATCGGTTTTTTCACGGCAAAACCCAGGTCGAAGTCGCTCAAAAGGTGGGAATCTCCCAGGCGCAGGTATCCCGAATCGAAAAAGCGTCCCTTTTGCAAATCAGGCAGCATCTTGGGGAAAAACCTCAGAAAAAAGATAAAGAAACACTTTTTCAGACCTAACAAACAAGCTGCTCCGGGAGGGTCAGTCATGATTACAAGGTATTATAACCGGATCATTCAGTCATTCGCGGTGATGAAACATGTCTGCTGTTGTCATTTTCGGCGTTTCAGGGGGACGATTACCGGATGTATTTGCTTTTTTATCATATTGTTCCTCCTTCACATCTATATCGGGGAATTGTTTTCCCTGACCCGGGTGGACACGCTTTCAAGCGCCCGTCATGTAAACGTGATGCATCCGGAAGAAGTGGTTCGCCTTCATGTAGTGGCACATAGCGATAACCCCCAAGACCAGGCGTTAAAAAATGCTCTGGCCCATGAGATACGAACCATGCTGTACCAACCCTTAGATAGCGATGGAAGCAAAAATGAAGTGCTGGTTCATCTGGAAAACAGCCTGGAACATATCGGGGTTTTTTCCAGGCAGTTTCTTTCCCAGCAGGGTACGTACAACGATGTTTCGGTTTCTCTGAGCTCCCGACCCTTTCCCACCCGGGAGTACGCCGGGACCCTGCTTCCTGCGGGAGAATACCAGTCTCTCTATATCACCATCGGGAGCGGCCAGGGTGAAAACTGGTGGTGCTTGCTCTTCCCTCCCATGTGTTTCCACGTATTTCCTGTAACGGACGCTTCTGAGAATAATAAAACTGATCTGGAACCGGGCGGCAAAAAAGAACAAGACGCGGAAAAAAATTCAGCCCCTAAGATAAGATTTTGGTTCTTGGAAAAATTATTTAATATGGAAACCGGGTTTTGGTGCAGTCATCCGGCTCCGGTTGCTCTTCAAGCAGGCTAAGGCCGACCTGCCGGCTTAGGTTCGCTTCAGGCAAGTTAAACTGCTCAGCTCGGTCCTACGAGGACCAACCTGCAGGACTTAAGCATCCATGCTTCGACTGCCAGGCGGCCAGCATCCGTGCTGGCCGGATCCCCTCCCGGACCTGGCTTTGCAGCAACTTGCATTTTCGCTGGCACATGCACCGGCGGGTCGACCTCAGCCTTTCTGTTAAGCTTATCGCTTCTAAAAAGTGGCCGCTTGACAAAGTCGCCGCTAACGAGAAGGCGGACCTCCTCCAACAGGATCGGAAACGGATAAAAACCCATTTTATCTCCTGTTGTGACCCTAAAGGGCCGTGGAGTTAAGCAGTAAAGGGCGTTTCATCTAAAACGAACTTCCATTGTTTTAAGCCCTGTGAATTCATTCACGATGTTAGAAAATTGCGGATTTAGCATTTCATTGAGATCTTTCATCCTGGAAAAAGGAAAACGCGTTTTTGTGAAGAATTCTACAGAAAAACAGAGTATTTGTTTCTTCGCTTTCGGGGGGAGAAGTGCCTTTTATGGATTGGTTTATTGCGATTGGCATGCTTGGAGGGCTGGGCCTGTTTCTTTTTGGAATCCAGATGATGGCTTCAGGCATGCAAAAAATCGCGGGGGATAGACTCAGGCGAATCCTTGAAATCCTTACGGGAAAGCCAATTATCGGAATTTTTACAGGGATTCTTGTAACCATTTTGGTCCAGAGCAGCAGCACGACGACGGTTATGCTGGTGGGGTTCGTAAACGCTGGACTGATGACGCTGCCCCAGGCTGTTAGCGCTATCATGGGAGCCAATATCGGAACCACGATAACGGCGCAGCTTATTTCTTTTAAACTGGACTTTTTGGCCCTTCCGGCAGTCGGTATCGGTGGGTTGCTGAACTTTTTTGGACGGCGCAAAGTATATCGATACCTGGGGCAGACGACCCTGGGTTTTGGCCTGCTCTTTTTGGGTATGTTGACTATGTCTGAGGCCATGTACCCTTTAAGGGAAAGTCCGTTTTTCCTGGACATGCTGGTTCGTTTTGGTCAACAGCCCTTAATTGGAATTGCCGTTTCAGCCTTTTTTACTGCAGCCATCCAGAGCAGCAGTGGAGCGACGGGTATTATTATCGCCCTGACGCTGCAGGACCTGTTGACCATTGAAGCGGCCATTCCATTGATCCTGGGGACCAATGTCGGAACGTGTATTACAGCGATGTTTGCCGGAATGGGGACTTCCTTGTCTGCGAGGAAGGCGGCATTTGCCCATGTGCTGTTTAATATGTTTGGGGTGGCCCTGCTGCTGCTGTTTTTGGGCCCATTTACCAATATAATACTGAACACCGGCGACACGGTGGCCCGGCAGACGGCTAATGCCCATACGATTTTTAACGTGCTGAACACCGTTATTGTCTTTCCGTTTTTTCATTACTTTATAAAATTGATAAACGTTATTGTCCCTGGGGAGGATGCCCGGGTTGAACTGGGGCCGAAATACCTGGACAAGCGCATGCTGAAGGCCCCTGCCATGGCAATCGAAGCGGCCCGGCAAGAACTGCTGAGAATGGCGTCCATTTCACGGGACATGGTCAGGGAAGCCATTGACGTTTTTGTGAAAGCGGAAAGGAAGAAGATCCCGCACATTCTGCAGATGGAAGACATGGTCGACGGATTGGAAACGGAAATCAATCTCTACCTGCAGGATCTGTCTCAGCATTCCTTAACGCGCCAACAAACAACCATTGTAGCCGGCCTGATGAGCGCGGCCAATGACCTGGAGCGAATCGGGGACCATGCGCAAAACGTTGTTCAGCTTGCCGAGACCGTTCTGGATGACAAACTTCAAGTGTCTGCAACGGCCCGGGAAGAGGTCTATACCATGTTCCAAAAAGTTGATGATATGTTCGAGCAGGCCATCACGTCTTTCCGGAAAGAAGATGAGGAACTGGCCAGGATGGTCATTGAACAGGATGACATTGTGGATGATATGGAAAAGGTGCTGAGAAAGCGCCATATTGATCGGGTGAACCGCAAGGAATGTGTTGCCGGGGCCGGCGCAATATACCTGGATATTTTGAGCAACATGGAGCGGATCGCCGATCATGTGACGAACCTGGCCCAGGTGGTTACAGAGGAATTTTAAGCAGGGGGCAGTTTTATGGAAAAGAAAATGAAAGAAATGGAAAATCAGTTTAAAGATTACCGTTTTACTCCCCAGAGAAGGTTGGTGCTGGAAATCTTTCTGGAAAACCGGGAACGGCATTTGAGTGCGGAAGAAGTGTTTAGTTACAGCAGGGAGCGGGGAGAAGAAATTGGCCTTGCAACCATATACCGTACCCTGGAGCTGCTGGAAGATCTGGGACTGATTCATAAATTAAATTTCGGAGATGGGCGCAGCCGCTACGAACTCGCCCACCAGGACATCTCTGATCACCACCATCACCACCTGGTTTGCCTGGGGTGCGATGGT
>SKMY01000203.1 GCA_007120815.1 Syntrophomonadaceae bacterium
AGTCAACCGGGAAAACGCCAACTTTGACGCGGTTCTGGACCAACTCCGCAAATTCTTTGGCCTCAAAGTGTTCCCCCTGCAGTTCCCCCTGGGAGAGGAAGACCGGTTCAAGGGTGTTGTGGACCTGGTTAAGATGAAAGCCCTGGTATACGAGGATGAGAACGGTCTTTCTTACAAGGAAGAAGATATTCCTGCAGACCTGTCGGATAAAGCGGAAGAACTGAGGGAAAAGCTGGTAGAAGCCGCTGCCGAAACCGATGATGACCTGATGGAAAAATACCTGGAAGAGCTTTCGCTGAGCGATGAGGAGATCAAAAAAGCCCTGCGCACGGGCATCCTAAACGGCCAGGTGATTCCGGTGCTTTGCGGCGCTGCAACCCGAAACCTGGGTATACAGCCCCTGATGGACCTGATGGCCAGCTCACTGCCCTCACCCAAAGACCGCCCCCCCATAGAAGGCCATACGCCCGGGCAAGACGGTGAAACGGTAACCCGGAGGACCGACTCAGGCGAATCCTTTTCTGCCCTGGTGTTTAAAACCCTGGCTGACCCCTACGTGGGTCGGGCCAACTTTTTTAAGGTCTGCTCCGGGTCTTTTAAACCGGACTCCCAGGTGTACAATGCCAGCAGGGACAAAATGGAGCGGGTCGGGTCCCTCTTTTACATGCGGGGGAAAAACCAGATTCAGGCCGAAGAAATACCGGCAGGAGACATTGGCGCTGTCGCCAAACTTGCCGTTACGATAACCGGAGATACCCTTTGTGAAAAGAACAACCCGGTGGTATTCCCCTTTATCGATTTTCCCGAACCCGTCATTTCCTTTGCCGTCTGGCCCAAATCCAAGGGGGATGAAGAAAAAGTCGGTGCCGGACTGGCCCGGTTTATCGAAGAAGATCCCACTTTTAAGGTAGAGCGGAATACCGAGACCAAGGAAATGATTATTTCAGGCATGGGGGATACCCATCTGGATGTCATCGTGGATCGATTGGCCAAAAAATTCGGTGTAGACGTGGAACTCACCACACCTAAAGTGCCTTACCGGGAAACCATCAAGGGCAATCAGAGTAAAGAAGGCAAGTACAAAAAACAAAGCGGTGGCCGCGGCCAGTACGGTCATGTTTATTTGAGCCTGGCTCCGATGGAGCGTGGGGAAGGGTTTCTTTTCGAGGACAAGATCGTCGGCGGTGTCGTGCCCCGTCAATATATTCCTGCTGTTGAAAAAGGTATTGTGGAGGCGATGGATGAAGGCCCCGTGGCGGGCTATCGCGTCGTCGATATAAAGGCCACTCTTTACGATGGCTCATATCACACGGTGGACTCATCGGAAATGGCCTTTAAAATTGCTGCGGCCATGGCTTTTCGAGGGGCCATGGAGGCAGCCGAACCGGTGCTTTTGGAGCCCATTATGGATGTTGAAGTGACCATTCCAGAAAACTTTATGGGAGATATTATGGGCGATTTAAACAGCCGCCGCGGCCGGATTCAGGGAATGGTTCCGGGAGAAGGGCTTCAGACCATCAAAGCCCAGGTCCCACTGGCAGAAATGTTTACCTATGCCATTGACCTGCGATCCATGACCCAGGGTCGGGGAATGTTTACCATGCGCCATTCCCACTATGAAGAAGTACCTTACCAGGAAGCAGAAAAAGTGATCAGTGCGGCTAAAGCAGAAAAAGAAAACGAATAACGGTTTCTTTTGGGCTCCCCAAAATATAATTCAAGGAGCTGGTGATTTTGCCGGAGAAACTGACCGTTGGTGTGTTGTTCGGGGGTCGCTCAGGGGAACATGCTGTTTCCCTTCGTTCAGCGGCTTCTGTCATGGAGGCCATGGACAAAAGCAGGTATCGGGTTGTCCCGGTAGGCATTACGGAGCAGGGAAGTTGGCTGGCTGGCGGAGATCCCATGGGGGCCTTGAAAAACAACAAAATCCCGGGGGACTGCTGTTTTGCAGTGATGACGGCTGATCCCCAAAACCCTGGGCTTTTGCTCCTGGATCCCGAATCGCCGGACCGCATCAAAGACTTTGTAAAGCTTGACCTGATTTTTCCCGTATTGCACGGCCCTTATGGAGAGGATGGGACCGTGCAGGGTTTACTGGAACTGTCCGGACTGCCTTATGCAGGCAGCGGTGTCCTGGCTTCAGCGGCCGGGATGGATAAGGTGATCATGAAAATCCTTTTCAAACAGGCCAATCTGCCCATAGGGGATTATCTTTATTTCAATTCCACCCGCTGGGCCCAGGCTAGAGAGCAGCTCATCGAACAGATCAAAGAACAGCTCGGCTATCCTTGTTTTGTCAAACCGGCAAACTTAGGCTCCAGCGTGGGAGTCAGCAAGGCTCACGATCCCCCCTCCTTGATCGAAGGCGTGGAAGAAGCCATGCGCTATGATAACAAGATCGTTGTAGAGGCCTTGATTGAAGGACGCGAGATCGAGTGCAGCGTATTGGGCGATGAAGCCCCCCTGGCTTCAGTTCCCGGCGAAATCATCCCCTGCAACGAATTTTATGATTACTGGGCCAAGTATATCGATGACCGCTCCGAACTGGTTATTCCGGCCCCCATGGATCAAGCCATGGAAGAAAAAGTAAAAGCCTGCGCCATTGCAGCTTTTCAGGCCGTGGAGTGCAGCGGGTTGGCCCGGGTGGATTTCTTTTTGAACGATGAAACAGGCCTGCTCTATGTCAATGAAGTCAATACCATGCCTGGATTTACAAGCATCAGCATGTATCCCAAGCTCTGGGAAGCCTCAGGCGTGTCCTATCCCGAACAGATCGACCGGATCATCCAGGTTGCGCTGCAGCGTCACAGGCGTAAAAAAGTACTGCTGACATCTTTCGAGCCCGGTGGAGCCAACGCTTGTTAAATGCCGGGATATGTAGTAAAATAGGAACGAATTAACACACTACTTCAGGAGGACCTGGGGAGACAGGAGGCTGGTTTTCAAGTGGTAGAAACAGGAACCTTTCGCGTAAAAAAGGGAATGGCTGAAATGCAAAAGGGCGGCGTTATCATGGACGTCACCGATCCGGAACAGGCCAGGATGGCTGAAATCGCAGGGGCGGTGGCTGTAATGGCCCTGGAACGGGTGCCCGCCGATATCCGGGCAGCTGGCGGTGTAGCCCGGATGGCCGATCCCGAGGCTATTTTGGCCATTATGGAAGCCGTAACTATTCCCGTCATGGCCAAGTGCCGAATTGGGCACATTGCCGAGGCCCAAATCCTTCAATCCCTGGGCGTGGATTATATCGATGAAAGCGAAGTATTAACCCCTGCAGACGAACGATTTCACATCGACAAGCACGGTTTTACCGTTCCTTTTGTGTGTGGAGCCCGGGACCTGGGAGAGGCGCTTCGCCGTATCGGGGAAGGCGCTGCGATGCTTCGTACCAAGGGTGAGCCGGGCACGGGCAACGTCGTGGAAGCTGTTCGCCACATGCGCGTGATCATGGAGCAGATTCGCAGGGTCGAAAGCACCCCGGAAGAAGAAATGATGTCGCTGGCCAAGGAACTGGGGGCCTCTTACGGTCTTCTGCTGGAAATAAAAAAACAAGGCCGCCTGCCGGTGGTCAATTTTGCTGCCGGCGGAATTGCCACACCGGCTGATGCCGCCTTGATGATGCTTCTCGGTGCCGACGGGGTTTTTGTCGGCTCAGGAATTTTTAAATCGAAAGACCCTCAAAAGCGGGCACAAGCCATTGTTGAAGCCACCCTGAACTTTGATAACCCCGAAGTGCTGGCCCTGGTATCCCGAGGGCTGGGGGACGCCATGCCGGGCCTGGATATCAGCCAGCTTTCCGAGGCTGACCGGATGCAGGTCAGGGGTGTCTAAAATAGCTGGCCATCGGTAAGAGAAAAAAGAGGGCGGGGCCCGGGGTAATTGCCCCGGGCCAGTTTTTTTTATAACCGCCACGAAGAGCAACCGGAGGCGCGTAAACGCCATTTCACACTAGAAAGCAGGGTTGTGAATGAACCGAAAAAAAATGGAAGCAGAGGAGCAGGGCAGTCATCCACGGGAAAAAGATTTTTCTGGACTTACCGTTGGAGTGCTGGGTGTTCAAGGGGCTGTCATCGAGCACATGCAAGCTCTGGAGCAGTGCGGTGCCCGTGCCCTATTTATTCGTGATCCAGCTTTACTCAGTGAGCTAGATGGCCTGATCCTTCCCGGAGGCGAAAGCACGACCATCGGCCGCCTGATAAAACGCTACAATTATGAAGAAGGCATTTACAACCTGGCCAAAAGTGGAAAACCCATCTGGGGTACTTGCGCCGGCATGGTTTTGTTGGCCCAAGAGGTAGAAAACCAGGAGGCGCTTCTGGGGCTCATGCCAATCACCGTGCGCCGCAATGCGTACGGCAGGCAGCGGGAAAGTTTTGAAGCCGACCTGGATGTGCCGGTCCTGGGCAAAGCGCCTTTTTGCGGCGTGTTTATTCGGGCGCCCATCATATTGTCTGTAGGAGAGGGCGTCGATGTGCTGGCCCGGTTCAAGGATCATATGGTTGCTGCCCGCCAGGGTCATTTAATGGTGTCGTCTTTCCACCCAGAGTTAACCGGTGACCTGCGTTTCCATGAATACTTTTTGAAGACGGCCTTAACGGCTCAATCAAACTAACAACCACGACCCTTCAGGGTGGAAGCGGAAACTCCAATTCACAAAGAACGCTCCGCCAGGCGGGATCAGCTCCATTTTTATTTCCAATCGAAAGAAAGGGACACCCCTTTCTTTCGAATTATTATTAAGAGGAAATAACGGTTGTTGTGAAGAATATGTGTAATAGAATCTCTAACTTGCCAACAGGGCTCAAACGAACGAAAACAGGGCATGAAATACTGAAGGAGAGAAAGCCGTGGACAACTTATTTAAAAAGACCGTACAGTGCAGCGTTTGCGACAATTCGTTTGAAAGTGCCAAGGTACGCCGCAGCAAGGTTGCGGTAAAATCCATTGATACGGATTTTTTTACCGTTTATCGAGGGGATAACCCGCTTTTCTATCTGGTGTACATATGCCCTCACTGCGGTTTTGGGTTTACAGAAAACTTTAAAAAGCCGACAGAAGAAATGCAAGAAGCCTTTCTTAAGCTCCTGTCCCCCCTGCCGGGGGATTACAGCGGCCACCGGACATTGGAAATGGGCATTCAGGCTTACGAGCGCGCCCTGGAATGCGCTCACTTATTAAACACGAAAAACCAGGTGCTTGCCGGGCTTACCCTTCACCTGACCTGGTTTTACCGGGAAGCGGGAAACAGTGAGAAGGAAAATGAATACCTGCAAAAAGCCCTGGACTATTTTACGGCCGCTTATGAAAGAGAGGTCGAATCCGGCACACTGGCTAAAACCCTTTACCTGATGGGTGAGCTCAGCCGGCGCCTGGGAGATGAACGAAGGGCTGTCCAGTGTTTTGGCCGGATCATCGGTGATCAAACGATACGGGATGCGGGGATTATCCGCATGGCCCGGGAACGCTGGCAGGAGCTCCGAAACAATGACACTGATCTTTAAGGCTTTCAAATAGGAGGGATAGGCATTGAGCCAGCAGGAAACCCTGTTTGACTACCTGAAACGCAAGGACAACCCGGGGAAAGCGGCCCGGGACGAGAAGGCTGTCGAAAACACGGTTTGCGAAGAAAAGCCGGCGGAAGGTCCCGACCCGATTTTACAAAAGGCTGCTTCCGTCAACTCCCTGGAGGACTGGCGGACCATCTGTTTAACCTGCTCGCGCTGTGGGCTAAGGGCAGGGGCCAACGGCGTGGTTTTCGGAGAAGGCCACCCCAAAGCCCAAATCATGTTTATCGGCGAAGGCCCCGGTGCCGACGAAGATCGGTTGGGCCGCCCTTTCGTGGGAGCAGCCGGCCGGCTTTTGGACAAAATTATCACCTCTGCCGGACTGTCCCGGGAAAGTGTCTACATTGCCAATATCGTAAAATGCCGGCCGCCGAACAACCGCGCACCGCAAAGGGAAGAAATGGAAACCTGTTTCCCTTTGCTGGAAACGCAGATCCATCTGATTAATCCACCTATCCTGGTCTTGCTCGGTTCAGTTGCTTTAAAAACCATTATTCAACCCGACCTGGCCATAACCCGGACCCGAGGGACATGGCATTCCTGGAAGGGCCGCCTGGTGATGCCCACCTTCCACCCGGCAGCGCTGCTTAGGGATCCAGGGAAGAAACGGCCCGTGTGGGAAGATATCCAAAACGTCATGACCCGATACGAGGAATTCGCCAAAAAGGAGCCTGATAGCCATGAAAAAAAAGATTCTCCTGGTTGAGGATGAGAAAACACTGGTTCGGGCCCTTACCTTTAACCTGGAAAAAGAAGGGTTTGAGGTTGAAGTGGCTTATGACGGGGAAGAGGCCTTAAGGAAAGTTGACCAGGAAGCGCCTGATTTGATTGTCCTGGATTTGATGCTTCCCAAAATCGATGGGTATGAAGTGTGCAGGAACGTGCGAAAAACATCGGAAGTCCCCATTATTATGCTCACGGCACGGGATGAAGATATTGACAAAATCCTCGGCCTGGAACTGGGGGCCGACGATTATATCACGAAACCATTTAACGCCCGGGAGCTTCTGGCCCGTATACGGGCCATTTTCCGTCGCGCGGCCCAACAAGCGGCCCAGAGTAAAAATGTCATCCAATTTGGAGACCTGGAAGTGGACTTGATCAAGCACAGGGTCAAGCTGAAAGGGCGCGAGATCCCCCTGACCTCTCGCGAATATGCCCTGCTAAGCTTCCTGGTTTCAAATGCCGGCCGGGTCTATTCCCGGGGACAGCTTCTGGAACACGTTTGGGGTTACGATTACTGCGGAGATGCTCGCACCGTGGACGTCCACATTCGACACCTGAGAGAGAAACTGGAAGAAAACCCCGCTGATCCCCGGCTGATTTTAACCGTTTGGGGGACCGGTTACAAATTTAGAGAGGGTTAGTTGCGCTCATGATAAAAAGTATTCGCCTCCGGATAGCCCTTTCATACCTGCTGCTAGTGGTTGCGGTTATGCTGGTAACCGGCCTGATTCTTGTCAATATGCTGGAGAACTACCACATGTCCCTGGAAAAAGAGAACATGGAACGCACCGGGCGGTTAGCTGCTGAATTTATGGCCCCTTTTTTGCGGGAAGAAGTGGATCCCGTCTTGCTCAGCAGCGTGGCGGAAAGCTTTAGCCGCCAGTTCAACGCCCGTGTTATTGTGGTAGACACACGCCAAATGGTGCTGGGTGATTCCGTCCGCATCGGGGGGCTGTTGGGAACGGGACTGCAACGCCGGGAAGTGGAAGTTGCTTTGAATGGACGGGTTGGTCACAGCGTTCAGTTTAGCGATAAATCCGAGCAGTGGGTTCTCCAGGTTGCTGTTCCCATAAAACACGAGGAAAGCGACCAGGTTCTGGGAGCTGCTTTCCTGGCGTCATCCCTTACCCCTGTTTACAATACCGTCTCGGCGGTACGCCGTTTCCTGGTTATTTCAACCCTGGTTTCCATGGCCTTCGCTACCGGACTCGCCGCCTTGATTTCCCATCATTTAACCGTTCCTATAAAAGATCTCACCAATGCAACCAGGCAAATGGCCGAAGGCAAGCTGGAACAGAAGATAATAACGAAAACCAGAGATGAAATTGGGCAGCTGGCCAGGCAGTTCAATATTATGGCCAGCAAGGTCAAAGAAACAAACCAGCGGTTGACCCGCTTTGTAGCCGATGTGTCTCATGAACTGCGAACCCCCCTGGCCTCCATGCTTATCGGTATTCAATCCCTTTTAAACTATGAAATGGAGCCGGAAGAAAAGCAGGAATTTTTAAATGACATCAACCAGCAGACCCAGCGCATGATTTACCTGGTGGAAGACCTGCTGGAACTCACCCGGCGTCAGGAAGTTGCCGATGTCCAGGAAATTGTCCCTTTGGGCCTTATCCTCAAAGAAGTGCTGGACACGACAGAGCCCCGGGCAAACCGCAAGGGCTTAACCCTCTTTACAGAAGTAGAAGAAGAACTGCCCTACCTTCATGCGTCTCCCGAAGCATTGAAGCGGGTTTTTATCAACCTGCTGGACAATGCCATTAAATTTACCTCCCCGGGCGGATGGTTAAAGCTAAAAACCCACACGACCTCCAAGAAAGTTATCATTACCGTTGAGGATACCGGTTGCGGTATGCCCGAAGAATCGCTGCCTTATATATTTGATCGGTTTTACCGGGTGGACAAGGCCCGGTCTCGCGAAATGGGAGGGACGGGGTTAGGCCTATCCATCTGCAAGGAAATCGTGGAACTTTACGGCGGTGAAATTTCTGTTTCCAGCAAGGAAAATGAAGGCAGTTCATTTTCCATTACCTTCCCGGTTTCACCGGCCATACAGCCGGGCTTTCGTGAAAGCAATGAAGTTGTTATATAAATTTAACAATCCACTAACCTGAGCATAATAATTATTTTCTAAGATCAATTGTAGCGGCGACTTTGTCAAGCGGCTAAAAGCGCCTGGCAAAGTGAAAGCTGGAGGCGGCCCGGCGGGCATGGACGCCCGCCGCCTGCAACCCGTAGCAGGATGCTTAAGTTTGCAGGTCGGTCGGTGGAAGCTTGAACTTAAGCCCTGGCGCTTTTAAGCGAAGATAACCGGAGCCGATACCTGGGAAGCGGAAACTCCATATCATACTAAAAGTGAGGCCGCAGGATGAATAAATGCCAAAACAGCCTGAACAGCCCGGTAGGAAAGGGTCGAAGAAAACATTTCACCCGGGCTATAACATTACTCCTTCTTTTTTGCTTGATCTTTAGCGGTGCATGCTCCTCCTTTGGAGAATACCCTCGGGAAGGCAGCCCCGTTGAACCCCTGGTTGCGGGCCAGGATGAGCCCACCCCTGATGGGGACCTGGTCGTTCGAGGGCGTTTTGCCGTTGTTAACCCTGAAATGACGGTTTATGCCCTGGATATTTCCAGCGACGGCCGTCGGATTCTTTTTAGTTCCGACACTTGCACGGTAAACCTGATCGACGACCAGGGACGCCTGCAGTGGGACGTCAGCTTTGAAGACGATCCGATTTGTGCCGCCCTGTCCAGTGACGGCCGCTTTGCCGCTGTGGGAACGGATGCAGGATCCGTTTTTTTCTTGCGTCAGGACGGTCGAGAGCAGTGGCGAACAGAGGTAGAAGGCTCGATCAAAAAAATGAAACTGTCCCCTGGCGGGGAAAACCTGGCCGTTTCCGTGAAAAAAGAAGAAGGAAAACACGTCCTCTACTTTTTTGACGCCTGGGGCAGCCTGCTTCACGAACTTCACACGGCGGTCTTGACAGAGATTATCTTTCTCCCGCGGGGCAATTTTGGTTATCTGGAAAAAACCGAAGAAACCTCTAACATCACGGTCTATAAAGATGGTGAGCCCTACTGGGAAAAAGAAGTGTCCCAGGCTGCCTTTTCCGGAAACGGCCGGTACGTGGCCATCTCTTCCGGGGGAGAACTTAAGTATATTGACCTGGAACGGGGCGAATCACCCGAAACGCTCTGGCAAACAGACCAGAAAATGGAGCCCAGCTGGATACAGCTCACCGAGATGGGCGGTCATATCATTACGTACAGCGGCTTTTCGGGAAGTGAAAGCAACCTGCATATCTTTGATCGTTCCGGCAGTTTGATCTGGGATAAGCGCATCCCGGCCGGTTCCCTCATCCAGGCTTCCCGGTTTGGAGAGCGGATTGTGGCTACATCCTGGCAGGAGTACAGCGAGGACTTCAGCAAGCTGCTGGTGCTGGATATCAAGGGTAATGTCCTGCAGGATGTAGAAATAGCCAGTCGGATTGAAAAAATGGCCCTTTCTGGTGATGGCAAAGTGCTGGGGTTGGCCAGCAGCGACGGGGATATATTTGTGTTTGAACTACCGGTTTTAGGAAGCTATCCCCTGGAGACGGAAACGGCGGAAGGGGTGAACAATGGAATTGTCTATAACCCGGTAGCCCGAGACAACCCCGAAGGGGAGACATTTGTCACCTTGTACTTTTATGATCAAAACGCCATGCATTTAATCCCTGTAAACCGTCCCGTAAGAAACAGCAATCAGTTGTTAAAAACAGCGGTCGAAGAACTGATTAAAGGTCCCCGCCGGGGAAGCAACCTGACCCGCACCATTCCCAAGGATGCGGCCATTGAAGTTGCCCGGGAGGAAGGCATCGTCTATATCGATCTGCCTGAGGAACTAAACAAGGTATACGGTTCAGTCCAGGCCACAGGTATCATAAACTCCCTGGTACAGACCGTCTCCCAGTTTTCCTATATCAAAGGAATCCAGTTTTTGATAGACGGCGAAAAATACAGCTACTTTGGTACCGAAGGCCTGGTCATTGATGATCTGATTTCTCCCAAGGGGTCCATACCGGAGAAGAATGTGGTCTATGTGCCATACCGTTCGGGAGAACGGTATTACCTGGTCCCCCGGGAATCCCTGCGCCTGGGTGAAAGGAGCAATCTCCCTAAAGACCTGGTCAATGCCGTTGTCAAGGAAAACGAGCGGTTCTTGCCCGTGACCCCCCGGCTCAATGAAGCGCGGCTCCTTACCGACGAGATTGTCCTGGACTGGGATGAATCTTTTCAAGAGCTGTTTCCCGAAAACGGCAATGGGTCTGACATTGCCGTAGCCCACCTGTTTGTCGACTCCCTCCTGCTGACCCTGACAAACCGCTTTGCGCCTGACCAGTTGGTCATAAAGGTAAATGGTGAGTCCTGGACCCCGCCTAAAGGATACCCGGCCCTGGAACAGGTGCTCACACCCCCTTACTTCATTAATCCGGAGTAACGAAAAACACAACCAACCGCATTTATTTCGCCTTTAACTCCATTAATCGGCCATTTCAGTTGTTTTTTATGTTTGTTTGCGGTAAAATAAGTAAGAAGTTAAAAAAACCGTGATTTTCCAAAGCTGGAATAAGGAACGTGATATTTTTGCTGGCCTTTAAAGAATTCGTTTCCACCTTGCTGTCGAAACTAACGCCCCTTGCCTGGGAAGACATCGAATCCTCCCTGGAAATACCTCCGGAGCCGGGCCTGGGGGAGTATGCTTTTCCCTGTTTTATCCTGGCCCGACAGATGAAAAAGTCACCGGTGGACATTGCCCGGGAGCTGTCGGCCCGGATCGAGCCGACCGGGATGCTGGAAAAAGCCCTTCCCGTTGGCCCTTATTTAAACTTTCACGTCAACCGCCCTCAACTGGCCCGGCGGCTGCTGCCGACCATCCTGGAAGGCCGCACAACGGCGCAAATCGGCCTGGAAGGCCAGGGCAAAACGGTGGTTGTCGACTACTCCTCCCCAAACATTGCCAAGCCTTTTGGCGTGGGGCACCTTCGCTCTACGGTTATCGGTAACGCCCTCTGCCGTCTTTACCGGGCCCTGGGCTACCGTGTGGTGGGAATCAACCACCTGGGAGACTGGGGTACCCAGTTTGGCAAGCTCATTGTCGCCTTCAAGCGCTGGGGTGATGACGACCAACTAAGAGAGGATCCCGTTCATTACCTCTTCGGGCTTTATGTCCGCTTTCACCAGGAAGCCGAGACCGATGAGACGTTGGAAGATGAAGCCAAGCAGTGGTTTTTAAACCTGGAAAGAGACGACCCCGAGGCCCTGGAGCTGTGGGAGCGTTTTCGTGCGTTGAGCCTGGAGGATTTCAAGCGAATCTACGCCTACCTGGGCATCCAGTTCGACCACTACCAGGGTGAGAGTTTCTACAACCGGATGCTGGAGAAAACCGTAAATATGGCCCGGGAAAAGGGGCTGGCGAAAATGAGCCAGGGAGCTCTCATCGCCGACCTGGAGCCTTACGGGCTGCCCCCCTGCTTGCTGCAAAAAAAAGACGGTGCCACCCTCTATATTACCCGCGATCTGGCAGCGGCCATGTACCGGTATGAGCAGTATCACTTCGATAAAATGCTTTACGTGGTGGGCGCTGAACAAACGCTGCACTTTAAACAGCTGTTTATGATGCTGGAACAAATGGAATTTCCCTGGGCCCGCCACTGCGTGCACGTGCCCTTTGGGTTAATCCACTTCAAGGACGGGCGCATGTCTACCCGCCAGGGCAAGGTAATATTTCTGGAAGACGTCATAAACAGGGCGGTAGAGCTGGCCCACCGGATTATAGAAGAGAAAAACCCTGCCCTGGAAGAAAAAAAAGAAGCTGCCCGCATGGTGGGGCTGGGGGCCGTGATCTTTGGCGATCTGGTCAACGATCGGATTAAAGATATCGAATTTGACTGGGATAAGGTGTTGGATTTTTCCGGAGAAACGGCACCCTATATCCAATACGCTCATGCGCGTATCTGCAGTATCTTGAGAAAGGCGCCAGACCTGGTTTCCCCGACAGATGCGGCGGAACTGGACCTGTTAAGCGCCCCTGAAGAAGAACAACTGGTTTTGACCCTGGCCCGCTTTGAAGAGCAGGTCAAGCGCTCGGCCTTAGACTACAAGCCATCCCACCTGGCTCACTACCTGGTTGGACTGTCCCGCGATTTCAACCGCTTCTACCACAACTGCCCCGTGTTGACAGCAGACGAAAACCAGAAAACCTCTCGCCTGCTGCTGATCGATGCCGTCCGGGTCATTCTTTCATATGGACTGGATCTGCTGGGGATAGAAGCCCCCCGGGAGATGTAGCGAAGGCGCGCTCTTTTCCTTAGCACAATAACCGATGTATCAAGGGAGGGTAAAATAGATGCTGGATATACGATTTGTCCGGGAAAACCCGGAAGTGGTAAGCCAGGCTCTAAAAAACAAGGGTGAGGAAGCCGCCCTGGATGAATTTTTAGACCTGGACGGCCGGAGGAGAAGCCATTTACAAGACGTAGAGTCCTTAAAAAACCGGCGTAATACCGTTTCCAAAGAAATCGGCCGTCTCAAAAAAGAAGGCCTGGACGCCGTTGATTTAATGGAAGAAATGCGCCAGGTTGGCGAGCAGATCAAGGCATTGGACGACGCACTAAAAACCATTGAAACCCGCATGGAGACGATCCTTTTACATATTCCCAACATCCCCGATGCCGGGGTTCCGGTGGGTACAACAGAAGAAGACAACGTTGAAGCTCGAAACTGGGGCCAGATTCCCACCTTTGAACATGAGCCTAAGGCTCACTGGGACATTGGTGAAGGATTGGGCATTTTGGATTTTCCCCGGGCCAGCAAAATGTCCGGGTCAAGGTTTGCCCTTTACAAAGGGGACGGGGCCAGGCTGGAACGGGCCTTGATTAACTTCATGCTGGACCTGCATACCGCGGAACACGGTTACCAGGAGGTGTTTCCTCCATTCCTGGTACACGGACAGAGTATGACAGGTACCGGCCAGCTTCCCAAGTTTGCTGAAGATGCATTCCATATATCAGACACAGACCTCTGGCTGATCCCGACTGCCGAGGTACCTGTAACCAACATGCACCGGGAAGAGATCCTGGAGTCAGGCCAGCTGCCCATGTATTATGTGGCTTACAGTGCCTGCTTCAGAGCGGAGGCCGGGGCTCATGGGCGGGATACCCGCGGGCTTATCCGGCAGCATCAATTTAACAAAGTTGAGTTGGTCAAGTTTACAGCCCCGGAAGCCTCCAATGAAGAACTGGAAAAACTGGTTGCCGATGCTGAAAAAGTGCTGCAGCTGCTGGGAATTCCCTACCGGGTGATGCTCATGTGTACCGGAGACCTGGGTTTTGCCGCAGCGAAAAAATATGACCTGGAAATCTGGTTTCCCGCTTACCAGGCCTACCGCGAAGTATCCTCCTGCAGCAACTTTCGGGACTTCCAGGCCCGTCGTGCCGGGATTCGCTATCGCCCTGCAGGGGGGGGCAAATCCGAGTATGTTCATACACTAAACGGTTCCGGCCTGGCTGTGGGGCGCACCCTGGCTGCCATACTGGAGAACTACCAGCAGCCCGATGGGAGCGTGGTCATTCCCGAGGTATTAAGACCGTACTTCCCTTCGGGAAAAGAAAGGATAACCGGCAAGCCTTAAACGTTTTTTATATTAAAAGGGGGTAAATGGCACAGTTATTTGGCATAAAAGCACGTATATTTTTGTAAACGGGCAGGAATAATCGTATTTATGTCGAATATAATTCTTATCTAATGACTACCTTAACCATTTCAACTTAACGATGGACCGTATAAAAGGCAGCGGCACTGATGAATGTGACAACAAACACAGGCGCATAAGCTGCCTTTTGTGCTCATTTCCATTAACAAATCAATTCTTACAGGAGGTGTATAGCCTGGTTTAACAATCTTAAACCAGGCGCAAAAACTTGAGTAGAGAAGGAGTACATGTTGCAAAACCCTACCAACGCCTGACCCGGGAACAGATGGAGTTGGTACACCGTACGTCCCTAGAGTTACTGGAAAAGCCCGGTGTATTGGTCTACAGCCAGGAAGCCGTTTCCCTGCTGTCCGAGGCCGGGGCCAGCGTTACCCAGACCCGCGAGGGCGAATATGATGCCTGGTGGGTCAGCATTCCCCCATCGGTGGTAAAAAAGGCCCTGGAAACGGCGCCAAGCAGGGTCGTACTGGGCGCCAGGAATCCCGATAACCAGGTTATCATGGATGCCAAAGGGTTCAACGTTTACTTTGGTTCGGGATCAGAGACGAACTTCTGGTTGGATATCAAACCCGAAACCTTTGTGTCCCAGGAAAACCCCGATCACAAGCGAACCTTTCCAACCATTACCCGACGAAGGGGAACGGTAGCCGACCTTTGTAAATCGGCTCACCTGTCCGACAACTTGGAAAACCTGGATTTTTTTATCCGTAACGTGAACATACAGGACCCCGATATCAATGAAGGCAATAAAGATGTCAACAAGTTCTTTGCCTCATTGAACAATATAACGAAACATGTCATGGGCGGGCTGACTGATTTCGGTCAAATGGACCACGTTGTGCGCATGGCGGAAATCATTGCCGGCGGGCCAGAAGAACTGCGGGAAAACCCGGTCATTTCCTTTATCACCTCGGTGATTAAAAGCCCCTTGCAGGTGGTAGACGAGACCGCTGAAAAACTGATAAAAGTGGCCCGCCTGGGCCTTCCCGTCGTGATTTCTTCCTCCCCCCAGGGGGGCTCAACGGCACCCATTGATGAGGCGGGCATGGTCGCCCAGGTAAATGCCGAAGTGCTTACGGGAATTATTATCAACCAGCTGGCCAGCCCCGGCGCGCCGGTTATCTACGGTGCAGTTCCGGTACGGGCCCGCATGGATGACCTGCACGATATGTACGGCGTTCCTGAATTTTGCTACTACAATACATCCTGTGCCCAAATGGCCCGCTACTATGAAGTGCCCTGTTATTCTACCGCCGGTGTAGGTGACGCCAAGGTGCCCGGCATGCAGGCGGCCGCGGAAAAGATGTTTACCCATGCCGTTGTTCCCCGCTCAGCCCCTGACATTGTACACTATGCCTTTGGGCTGCTGGAAAAAACCAACACCTTCAGCCCGGAACAGGCCGTGCTGGATAATCATCATATCGGCATGGTCAAGTTTCTCTACCGGGAGCCCCAGGTGAATGAAGGCGAGATGGAGCGGGTCAAAGGGATCATTGAAGAAGTCATGCAGACGCCTCACCGGCTCTATTCCCGCTACGCACGCCGGCTGCTCCGGTCAGGCGGCATTTTTCCCGTGTATCCCTTTGAAGGGGAACTGGATGATCAGGATCAAACCCTGCTCAAAGCCCATCAAAACGTACAGAAGATCATGGAAATGCCGCGGCAGCATCTTTCAGAAGCGGTCTGCCAGGACATATACCAGCAAATTCCCGGACTGCTTCCCCGGTTGAATCCGTACCGGAGCTAGTCGATAATAGGAAAGATGAACCGCCATGGTTCTTTTGAAATACAACAAGGAAATGAATGGGTTTTATTACCGCTTCCCGCCTGTTGAAGGGTCCGCTTTTCCCCTATGGACTCCGGCACGGGGAAGCGGAAGAAGCTCTATGACACCACTAATTAACGTGATTACTCAAGGAGGTTTGGACACATGTCCGACAAAATGATTGAGCAAATTGTTGAAAATGTTCTGCAGGGACGCAGGAACAAAAACGATGAAGGGATAGATGAAGGATATGAAGGTACACCGGGGGTGATCGAACTGGTTGAAGAGGCGTTAAACCAGGGGGTCCCGGTGGAAAAAGTCCTGGGGGAAGGTCTGAGCCATGGCATGACCCTGGTGGGTGAAAAGTACGAAAGCGGCGAGTACTTCATTCCCGACATGCTGGCTGCAGCTGAAGCCGTTGGGGCTGCCATGGAAATCATGGAACCGCACCTGGTCAAAGAAGGCGGCCAGGGCAACAAAGGCAAGATAGTGATGGCCACAGTGGAAAAAGATCAACATGATATCGGCAAGAACCTGGTAACCATCATGCTCAAGGGAGCCGGGTACTCCGTTGTGGACCTGGGGGTGAACGTCCCCGCTTCTCGTATTGTGGAAGTTGTGGAAAAGGAAGGAGCCGGTCTTTTAGGCCTGTCAGCTCTTTTGGACACCACCATGCCTTTTATGAAACAAACCATTGAAGAGCTGAAAAAGAAAAACTTGGATAAAGTCTCTGTCATGATCGGGGGTGCGCCGACCAACGAAGACTTTGCCCGCGAAATCGGCGCCGATGCCCACGGCAAGGATGCGTTTGCCGCCGTGAAGATCGCGGAAAAATTGCTTTAAGAAGGAGTGTGTTTAAGTCATATGCAAGAACAACATGCGGATCAAGCATATAATGAGGCCATTAGGCATGGCCAATACAGTGAGCGGATCAAGGGCCTGAGGGGGAAATACGATCACATTCGCCTTTTGTGGGAAGACCTGATTACCGCCTTTTACCTTCGGCCCCACCTGGAGACCATTGTCCGCAAGAAAAAAAGCGCCAGGGAAGGATTAAGGCTGTACGACCTGGGATGTGGAACAGGAGACGGTTACGACCTTTTGTCCAAGCTTCCCGGAAAGACCAAACTGGGAGAGCACGACACCCGCCTGATACCCCAGGAGCTGCTGGAACATTACAAAGGCGTCGACCTGAATATAGAATTGCTTAAAGAAGGAGAAAATGTATTTGGGCACTATGATCACGTGAACTTCTGTAAGGGCGACTTTTCTAACGGCCTTCCCGTAGACCAGGGTGAGCCCTCTTACGATCTGTATTTTACATCGTACGGGACCCTTTCCCACAGCAGCGATGAAGAACTGGAAAAGTTGTTCATCGACATAGCCCGCCACGGGCACAACGGCAGCTTAATTATGGGCGACTGGATCGGCCGTTTTTCCTACGAGTGGCAGGATTTGTGGACAGAGAACTTTGAGGAACAGACACACATGGATTACAAGATCAACTACCTTTATTCAGAAGGCGAGCGAGACCAGATAGAGATTTCTTCTTTTCCCATGCGGCTGATGACACCCCAGGAAGTCTCCGTAATCGTAGACCGCGCCGCTGAAAAATCCGGTGTGGACCTGGAGATCATCCGGTTTTTTGACCGTTCGATATTTATCGGCCGGCACATCGAAACGGGGACCTACAACGGCAATCCTCAGCCCATCCGATCCATGGTGAACTCCCTGCACGAGCCGGGGCTTCGAACCTATTTTCCCGACCTGAAATTCAACTTCAAGCCCCGAAAAGGCTTTACCTGGCAGAACCGGATGTTAAGAGATCTGGCGGACTGCTGGAATGCCCTGCTGGATTACACCATGGAGTTGATGAAGTTTTCCGATCGCACCAGCAACGAACTGCTGCCAGAACCGCCGCTAACAGAATTTCCGGCCCTGGAGCGGGCATTTGAAGTGATGAGACAGACTGTTGAGGTCAGCAAGGGCCTTTTTGGCGATATACGGGCGGACCTCATTGAATCCCAGCTGGGGTTTGCCCTGCGCAGCCTGGAAATGAACATGCAGCGAGGCATGGGCCTGGGGCACGGCCTGGTGTCCATCATTCGCATCAGCAAATAACCATTAACAAAAATACCTTATCGAGGAGGCATAAAAAATGGCTGTAAAAGGAGCAATGGGCGGACGCTTCAAACCCCTGACTGAAAGCGATATCCGCTCAATTAACGACCTGGTCATACGCATTTATGAGGAGGTGGGCGTTAAAGTCCCCAACGAGCAAGCCCTGCAAATTTTTGCAGATAAGGGAGCCCAGGTGGACAAAAACAGCGGGATTGTTAAAATTTCCCGCACCATGTTTGAAGACCTGGTAGATAAAGCCCCGGAAAAAGTGGTGCTTTGCGGCCGAAAGGAAGAAAATGACCTGACCCTGGAAGGCGCCCGGACATACCTGGGCACCGGCGGTACCGTTCTAAACTGCCTGGACCTGGAGACAGGGAAACGCCGCCCTACCACATTAAACGATGTCAAAAACTTTGCCCGGCTAATGGATGCCCTGGAGCACATCGCATTTTTCGTGATCAACGTGTATCCCAACGAACTGCCTTACGAAGAGGTGGACATTAACCGCTTCTATTCCGCCCTGTCTAACACCAGCAAACACGTCATGGGCGGCATCTATACCTTAGACGGCCTGCGCAGCGTGGTAAAAATGGCAGAAGAATTGGCCGGAAGCCCGGAAAAACTGCGGGAACGGCCCTTTATCTCCATGATAACCTGTGTAATGAGCCCTCTGCTGTTGGATGACAGCTACACCGACTTTCTCATTGAAGTGGCCCGACAGGGCATCCCGCTGGCCACCCCCTCAGAGCCCCTGGCCGGCGCTACCAGCCCGGTAACCCTGGCGGCAACCATCGCCACCAACAGCGTGGAAACCCTGACCGGGGTGATGCTGGCCCAGCTGGTCAATCCAGGCACGCCCACCTTGTTTGGCTCTGTGGCCACCAACATGGATATGAAAAGCGGATCATACCTGGCAGGCAGCATCGAATCGGGGCTGATTAACGCCGGACTGGCCCAGATGGCCCAGTTCTATAAGGTTCCCTTTTATGCCACAGCGGGTATGTCCGACAGCAAGCTTCCGGATTGCCAGGCCGGTTACGAAAAAGCAACCACGGCCATGGTGGCGGCGCTGGCAGGAGCCAACTATATCCACGACGCCGCCGGCCTGCTGGAGTTCTGCACCACGGCTTCTTATGAGCAGATGGTCATCGACGACGAGATCATTGGCACCTGCCTAAGGGCTGTAAAGGGTATCGAGGTAAACGAAAAAACCCTGGCTGAAGAAGTCATCCGGCGCGTCGGGCCGGGGGGCAACTTCGTGGCCGAAATGCATACCATAGAAAACTTCCGAACGGAATTTTTCTACCCGAAAGTGGCTGACCGTCAGTCCCGGAAGCATTGGGAAAGGGACGGATCCCTGGATGCCCGGGAGCGGGCCCGGAATATCGCCAGGGACCTGCTGATCAACCACCAGCCCGAACCCCTGCCCGAAGCAGCCAACAAGAAAATTCTGTCCGAGTTTAAAGCCATTAAAGCGTAAGGAGCTGAAAAAACATGCTTGTTATTGGCGAACTGATTAACGCAACGCGGAAAAAAGTACGCCAGGCTGTCATCGACCACGACCTGGGTTTCCTGCAGGAACTGGCCAAAAAGCAGGATGAGGCCGGCGCCCATTACATTGATGTGAACGTGGCTACCGGGGCAGGAAAGCAGGAAAAAGAAATTGAGGATATGAAATGGGCCGTCCAGGGCATTAAAGCGGTTACGGAAAAGCCCCTGGCCATTGATACCACCAGCCCGGAAGTCATGAAGGCCGGGTTGGAGACCCACGGCCCCGGCGCCATGGTCAACTCGGCCAGCGCTGAAGAAGGCCGCCTGGAGCCCTTTTTACAGCTGGCTAAGGACTATGACTGCCTTTGTGTTGCCCTGCCTGTCAGTGATGCGGGCATCCCCAAGGAGCTGGATGCACGACTGGAGATTTGCAGGCAAATCGTTCAGGCGGCACAAAAGGAAGGGTTTCCCGAGGACCGTCTCTACGTGGACCCGCTGGTGTTTCCCCTGGGGGTGGATGATCAGAGCGGGTCGGTAACGTTACAAACCATCGCAGAATTGAAAAAGCAGTTCGATGTTAAAACGACCATTGGCCTGACCAATATTTCTCACGGCCTCCCCCAGCGCGGTCTTTTAAACCGCACCTTTATAACTCTGGCCATTTACGCCGGCCTGGATTCTGCCATCATGGATCCCCTGGACAAAGGCGTGATGAGCTCTGCGCTGGCGGCCGAAGCGGCGCTGGGCCTGGACCCGTACTGCGGAAAACTGCTGAAAGCCTTCCGTAAAGGCCAGCTGGTGCCTTAAAAAGATTATTTAATTCGAAAACGGTGAAAAGATTACATTGGAAAAAGAATCCAGAAAGGAGAAATGATAATGTCACACATGGAAGAACTGGCTACAGCCATCATGGAAGGAGACGCGGAGGGAGTTAAAGGCATTGTTCAGAAAGCCCTCGATGAAGGACACGAGCCCGAAGATATTTTAAGCCAGGGCCTGATGCAGGGAATGGAGGTTGTTGGCAAGCGCTTTGCCAATGAAGATATGTTTATCCCGGAAG
>SKMY01000270.1 GCA_007120815.1 Syntrophomonadaceae bacterium
AAGCCCTACATAAAATGAGGGTTTAAGTGATTTAACTTCTGTTAATCATCTTGATCTCAAAATATCCATCCAAATCCCTGTTTTGTTTTTTCAAAACTTTGTTGAGATAGACGCCTGTCATACCAGGGGCTCCTCCATGTGTGGCAACTGCAAAGAAATATACTGAAGACAAAAATTTCATCTTCTCTATGAATTTAATAACAATGTGGGGAACCTTATTGATATGAATAGGAAATACCAACCCAATTCTTTCTGTATCTTTGTCAATATAATCAAGGGTATCTTCTTTTAGCATTGGTGCTAAAACTGCATCTGTCAAACACGATGTAATATTTTTAGCAACCGCCAATGAATTACCTGTTCCTGTAAAATAAAACAAAATGTTTTTTGACACAAAATGTCTCCTTTAAAAACTATTAGGGACACGGACCTTGATAATTTTTATACAACCAAGGGCCGGGAATAGTTGTAGGAGTAATTATTTATAC
The DNA here is from genome assembly GCA_007120815.1 of Syntrophomonadaceae bacterium. The sequence continues at coordinate 489 of SKMY01000270.1, forward strand.
AGCTCTCCGCCGGGCCGGTTTTTTCACTCGAAAAAACCAGCAAGGATTCATGCAAGGTTTACTGCAGCTTGGGGAGCACTTTTATTATATTGATGACTAGAATAATCAAAGCCACGGTAATAACAAGAACAATTATTTTTCCCCAACCATACCACCTGCAGACCGTGATTAAATCTATTTCCGGCTCTTTCGCAGGGGTCCTGGACCATTCCATTTTCTTAAACAACTCGTTTATCGTTAGCCCAATCACGGCAAGTAGTAAAAATGTTGCTCCCGTAACCATATAGCGGTCCCGTTCGGTTTAATATAAATGCTTTCCAGGTAGATACTCTCTGGTGATGGAGGTTAGTTTGTCCCGTTTTACACGGTAAGGTCCATTATCAATTTCCGTAACGGTTTCCCATCTGCCAAACATGATGGTGATAAGGATAATCAAGAGAATGACTAAGACCGTGGGCTTAATGTTCACCTTTAATTCTTCCCTTTCCTTTTATCGTAGCTGCTTTGTACCTATGATAACATGCACTCAATTTCTTTCGAGATAATATACGTTAATATACTCTCATTGTTTAAGATTTCCTGCTTTTCTCAATGTGTTTTACCTATATAAACTTGGAAAATGGGCTGCAGCCCATTTTCCTTGCGTACGTTTAGTAGACAAAACTAGATTCTGGAAATAATCTCTTCAGGCGGAAAGCCTTCTGTAATCAAGGGATTTTCAATGTATCAACCACCCTTAGCATATTCTCGGCAGGGGTGTTCCCGCGAGCATATGCATCAACCGGGTTCCTCCCAAAACAGTGTGAAGAAAAAGCTCCCCTTTCCCTTGCCTCACGCTTCCGATGATCGAAGCGTTACCGCACAGTGGATGTTTTTGCAGCGCAGCCAATACATCTTTTTCTGCGCCGTCTTCAACGACGATAACCGCTCTTCCCTCGCAGGCCAGGTAATAGGGATCGATACCGGTAATATCAGTAATAGCCCGCACTTTATCGCTAACATAAATCTTCTCTTCTTCGATGACAAAATCAACGGCTGCAGTGGACGCCAGTTCGATTAATGTGGTAGCCAAGCCGCCCCTGGTGGGGTCACGCATGGCTTTAATGGAAGAAAAAAAAGGTTTTAGCACCTCGAGCAGGTAAGTCAGCGGCCCACAGTCACTGGTCGGAGCTTCATCGGGCATCACACCGAGCCGTGAAGCCATAATGGCGGCTCCGTGATCACCGATACTCCCGCTGACCATGATCTTATCGGAAGGCTTAATGTTTCCCGGGTCGAAGCGGGTTTCGGGACAGATGAGACCAATTCCTGTTGTATGAATAAATAAGTTGTCTTGGTCGCTTCCGCCTTCTACCACCTTGGTATCCCCCGCCACAATGGGCAAGTCCAACCCGCGCGCCGTTTCCGCCATTGAGCGGACTACCGCCTTCAGTTTTTCCTTGGGCAACCCCTCCGGAAGGATAAACCCTACCGTAAGCCACAGCGGCTTTGCTCCGCTGACCACCAGGTCGTTGACCGTGCCGCAGACGGCCAGTTTACCTATATCTCCCCCGGGAAAAAAGAGAGGTGAAACAACAAAGGAGTCGGTGGATAAGGCCAGGCGTTCACCATGCAGCTCCAGGATCGCAGCATCCCCTTGCTTCTTAAGCCACTCGTTGTCCAGTAAAGGAAAAAACAACTCCTGCAGGAGCTGGTGGGTCAGCAACCCACCGTCCCCGTGGCTCAGCATAATGATATCTTGTTCATCAAGTTGCTTGATTTTGATAACCTCCTCTGTGCAGGTAATAAGCACCACATGCACCCTCTGAGGAAACCATACAGGGCCCGATGGGGGTTAAGGGCGAACAGCTGTTGCCAAAAAAAGGGCATTCTGGGGGAAGCATCCTACCAGTTACGATTTCCCCACAGCGGCACTTCCCTTTTATTTCCTCATAAGCATCGGCGGAGAATTCCGGCAAGACAGATGCGAATTTTTTCTCTGCATCAAAGCTTTCCAGGAAAGGAGCAATACTCAGCCCGCTGCCGGGAATAGCACCAAATCCCCGCCAGAGCGTTTTATTTCCGAGGAAGCATTTGTTTATCATCTCCATGGCAAAGGGGTTACCTTCTTCCTTGACCACGTGCGTATAGGCATTAAGCGCAGTTGTCCTGTCTTCACCCAGGCTTTGCAGTGCCTGGAATACGCCGATCAGCAGGTCCAAGGGTTCAAAACCGGCGATCACGGCGGGCAGGCCAAACCTTTCGCCAATAAACGTAAACGCTTTGCGCCCCAGCACGGTGGAGACGTGTCCCGGTAGAATCAGGGCGTCCAGTTCGTTGTGGTAGACCGTAAATAATGCATCCAATGCGGGATGAACGATTTTCAGCGTGCTGTAGATGCTCAAATTGGTTAACTGCTGCTTTTTAGCTTCCATCAGAACCGCACCGATTGCCGGCGCCGTGGTTTCAAAACCCACGCCCAAAAGCACCACTTCATGCCCGGGGAAACCGGTGGCCTGTTCCAGTGCCTCTACGGGGGAGTAACAAATATGAACCGCAGCACCCCTTGCTTTCTCCCGTTCCAGGGTGGTCAGGGATCCGGGAATCCTCACCATATCGCCAAAGGTTACAATGATTACATTCCTCAGGCGGGCCAGGGAAAGCATCCTGTCCAGGTCCTGCTGGTGGGTCACACAGATGGGGCAGCCGGGGCCGGACCGGAGCTCAATGGTGTCTTGAAGCAGGGAAGCAATCCCTGAACGGGCGAAAGAGACCGTGTGGGTGCCGCATACCTCCATAATCCTGACCCTTCTTCCCCTGCGGGCGGCTTCCTTTTCTCCCAGAGCACGGATTCCAGCCAGCAGTTTTCTGGTCATAAATGCATTATCCCCGGCAGATAGGTTTACCTTGAAATAGTCGGTTTTCATCAGGCTTCTTCCTCTAATTTCACCAGAATAGATTCAAGTAATTCTATGCGGCCAAGAGCGTCTTCCAGGTCTATGACCTCCATGGCAAATCCGGCGTGTATCAGGACAAAATCCCCTGCAACGACATCTGGCACCATATCTATCCGGACAGGTCGCTTCACTCCCATGGTCTCAGCAATAGCCACATAATTATTCTTGATTTCCATTATCTTCATGGGTATTCCCAGGCACATTTTCTTTCCACCTCCAGTAAGCTACTGCAGCCTGCCCCAGGGCAAGGCCCCCGTCCCCGGGGGGAAGTTTGCCGTGTAACAGCACCTGCAAACCCTGATTTTCAAGTATTTGACGCGTTCTGATTAAGAGATAAGGATTGTGCCAGCAACCGCCGGAGAGGGCCACCGTTTTCAGTTCCGTGCGCCGTGCCACCTCCAATACCGCCGTGCAGACGGCATGCACAACTGTATCGTGAAACCTTCGGGACATTACGCTTATATCTTGTCCTTTATTTATGCTTTCAACTATTTCCGGAAACATTGGGGTAAAGTCCAGCTTATTACCTTCCATCAGAAAGGGGTATGGCGCCAGGGGATAGACGGCGTCTTCTTCCCTCAGCAGTTCCCCCAGTTGGATGGCTGCCTGCCCCTCGTACGTATTCTCATGACAGACACCCAGCAACGCCGCCACCGCATCAAACAAACGCCCGCAGCTGGAGGTGGGGATGGTGTGTAGGCCCGAGCAGACCATTTTTGCCACCCATTCGTACTGCCGGGCAAAAGTAGGGCCAAAAAGGGAAGCGGCAAAGACAAGGCCTTGATCACCCAGGGCCTGGTAAAGGTAGCTTAGAGCCATGCGCCACGGCCATTTTATTGCAGCCTCGCCACCGGGTAGGGGTAAATAGCGCTGGTGGTACTCCCGTTTAAAATCCAGATAATCGCCGGTCATGATCTCCAGTCCCCAGATAGCACCATCCAGCCCGTAACCGGTACCGTCCAGGACGGCCCCGATGGCTTTTCCCGAAAAACCGTTTTCTGCCAGACAAGCGGCAAAATGGCTGTGATGGTGCTGCACAGCAAACTTATACGCTGCAGGCATCTGTATAGCTGTGGAGGAAACACGGTAATGGGGATGGGGGTCATATCCCAAAACCTTTGGTTTAAAGTCAAAAAAACGCAAAAAATGATCCAGGCTTTCACGGTAAAAGGCTGCGCTCTCTTCAGTTCCCATCTCACCCAGGTGCTGGCTGAAAATGGCCTGGTTGCCCTTGAGCAGGCAAAAGGTGTTTTTCATCTCGCTGCCGGCACCGAGGACGGGAACCTCAGCCTGAAAAGCGACCCTTAAAGCTCCTGGCACACAGCCCCGGGAACGGCGCTGATAGTGTATCTCATCGCCCATTATTTTAACCACCGAATCATCGGCCCTTTGGACAATATCCCGGTTGTGCAGGATATAATAATCGACGATGCCCTTTAGTTGTTCCACAGCTTCATTGTTATCCCTTAAAATCGGCAGATTGGAAGGGTTAGCGCTGGTTAGGACCATCACGGCGAAAGGTCCCTGCATGAGCAGAAAATGCAATGGCGTATAAGGCAGCATTACTCCCAGAGTCGCCATACCCGGGCTGATATTTCCGGGCAGGCCGTGGGTATCCTTTTTGCGCAGCAGGACAATGGGGGCAGCAGGGGAAAGAAGCGCTTTTTCTTCCGTTTCATTGACAAGGCAGTACTTGCCCACGGTTTCCAGGTCCCTGCACATCACCGCAAAAGGCTTAAAGGGCCGGTTCTTCCTTTTTCTTAATTTCTGGATGATATCTTCCTGCACCAGGCAGGCCAGGTGAAAACCGCCCAATCCTTTGACGGCAAAAATATCACCTTCCTGTATTTTTTCCCAGAAAAAATGCCGCCAGTCAGATTTCCCGTCAGCGATCCTTCCCTTCCTATCCCGAATCTCCACATGGGGGCCGCATGCGGGGCAGGCAGCGGGTTGGGCGTGGAAACGACGATCCACAGGATCACGATATTCCCTGTTACAATCCGGGCAGGGGACAAAATTTCCCATGGAAGTGTAGGACCTGTCATAGGGTATGTTATTCACAATGGTAAAGCGCGGTCCGCAGCGGGTACAGTTGGTAAAGGGATAGAGGTAATGCCTGTCTGAGGGGTGCATAACCTCGGCAAGGCACTCCGGGCAAACGGCAATATCGGAAGGAATTAAACCCTCCCGCTTGCTCTTTGCCAGGCTGTTTATGATCAGAAAATTCGTGTAGTTCCCTGGCTGCACCTGCCTGCTCTGTACATGTTCAATAGCAGCCAGTTGGGGAGGATGATCGATGAGTTGACGGCAGAAGGAATAAACGTTCTCTTCTTCTCCTTCGACTTGCAGCGTAATCCCATCCGTTTCGTTCCTGACCCATCCATTGAGGCCGTACTCCCGGGCCAGGCAGAAAACATGAGGCCTGAAACCAATCCCCTGGACAATCCCGTTAATTTTTAACTCCAGGCATACGATGTCCTTTTTTTCTCCAACACATGCTCCAGCCAATCGCACCAGTTTTCACCCCTTCACCCGTTTTGCCGAGAGGGGGAAGATACAGCCTGTTATTTTTACGAAGACTTTTATTTACGGGCATTTTTCGTTATTATATCCAATAGTATAACGCTATAAAACAAAGCACAAAAATGATCCTATAAGAACAATCATTTGGAGAAGAGCTCAGGGGTTTGATTACTGGTTACACGCCTCTTCTTCCTGGTCCTCTTCGTGCCTGTCCATGGAGATGCCTGTAAAACCAAATACTGCTGCAACGATAAAGGTAATCCAGCAAAGAAAGGCATAGGGTGCATAGGAGATAACCGGTATGCCCAGGGCGGAATAAACAAAAACAGCACTGCTGTTCCAGGGGATCAGCGGTGAGGTAAGCGTACCGCCGGCCTCCAGGGTGCGAGTTAGATTTTCCCTTGGAGTACCTTTCAAGACGGCAATCCGCCGCTCATATATAAAAGCGGAATTACGGTAAATATTAAAACAGGATTATCGCCTGGATCGTTTTTTTATTAAGGAATCCGCCCTCATGGGAGGGTGAAAGGCAACAAGGACGGACCCTATTGCTCAATAAACGACTTGTACTCGTCTTCAGCCTTATCTTTCGAATACCCATATTTTGTCTGCAGGGCACCTACCAGTTTTTCCTTCTCCCCGGAGATCA
>SKMY01000241.1 GCA_007120815.1 Syntrophomonadaceae bacterium
GACGATGTGGTCAACTGGAAAGAGTTTTCCCAGAACTGGATGGAAAATTACAACACGTTCCTGGACGTCTTTTTCTCTTTGAACCTGCCGGAACCCTTCCGTTCCCTGATGAAAACCCCTGCCGAGTTGACGGAGATGTACCAGGATGTCTTTTTCAACTTTTTCCAGCCCTGGGTTGATGTGTCCGATGAATTGCAGGCCAAGTACACGGAGGCTATGAAAGGGGATCGGGATGCGTACCTGGAGTTTTTAAAGGTTTGGCACGAGGCGTACCAGAATTCGTACGGCAAGGTGCTTAGGGTGCCGGCCTTTGGGTTGAGCAGGGAGAGTTTTGAAAAGCTCAGCGGGAGCATCGATTCCTTTATGCAGTACCTGGCCGCCTCCAACAAGTTTTCCGCCGCCCTTTACAAAACGGGGCAGGACGTCATGGAACGCTTGACCATGAAGGTCGCCGACCTGGCAGAAAAGAGCGAAGCCCCCTCCACCTTCCGCGAGTTTTACCAGCTCTGGTGGCACACCAATGAAGAGGCCTACTTCGAGCTGTTCAAGACGGAAAGTTTTTCCCAGATGCTCGGGGAAACGGTGGATGCCTGGGTCAAGTTCAAAAAGCGCTACGATGAGCTGTTGGATGATTTTATCAGCCACAACCTGCCCATTCCCACGGAAAAGGAAATGGATGCCCTCTACAAGACGGTCTACCAGCTGCGCAGGACCATCAAGGAGCAGGGCAAAAAAATCGAGGAGCTAAGCGCAAAGATTGACAGTATGAACCCTGAAGGAGGTGCCGGGAAATAACATGTTTCATCCAGCCAGCATGCAAAAAGCCATTGAAGAACGGCTCCATATGAGCAGAAAGCTGCTTCAAGGGGTAAATTCACTGCTGTCCATTGAAGAAGTGGATGTGGACTTAACCCCCAAGGAGCTGGTTTACGAAGAAGATAAGGTGAAGCTCTACCATTACAAGCCGCTGGTCAAGAAGATCAGCCCCGTACCCACCTTGATTGTCTACGCCCTGGTCAACCGGCAGTACATGATGGACCTGCAGCAGAACAGAAGCGTAGTCCGCGGGTGGTTGGAGCAGGGACTGGACGTTTACATCGTGGACTGGGGTTATCCCGACAAGATGGATAAATACCTCACCATGGAAGACTATATCGATGGCTACATAAACGATGCCGTGGATACGGTCCGCCGCCAAAGCGGCCAGGATCAGATCAACCTGCTGGGCGTCTGCCAGGGCGGCACCTTCTGCACCATTTACGCCGCCCTCTACCCGGAAAAAATTAAAAACCTGGTGACCATGGTGGCCCCCATCGACTTTGACATCGATGACGGCCTGCTCAATATCTGGAGCAAGCACTTAAACGTAGATACCATGGTGGATACCTTCGGCGTAATTCCCGGAGATTTTATGAACGTGGGATTCCTCATGCTCAAGCCCTTCCAGCTGATGCTGGATAAGTACATGGGCCTGCTGGAAAACATCGACAACCCGGAAGTGGTCCAGGATTTTGTGCGCATGGAAAAGTGGATTTTCGACAGCCCGGGCCAGGCGGGAGAAGCTTTCCGCAAGTTCATCAAGGACCTCTACCAGGAAAACAAGCTCATCAAGAACGAGCTTGAGCTGGGTGGGCGCACGGTGAATTTGAAAAACATCACCATGCCCCTGCTGAACGTTTTCGCCGAACAGGACCACCTGGTCCCCCCCTCCTCCAGCAAACCGCTGAACGAGGCGGTAGGCAGCAAGGACACCGGTGTCATATCCTTCCCCGGCGGGCACATCGGGATTTATGTTAGCTCCAAATCTCAGAAGGAAGTGGCCCCTTCGGTGGCCCGGTGGTTGCATGAACGCTCTGAGCCTGAAAAGAAAGACAAGTCTGACAAGTCCGGCAAGGCAAAAAGCGAAAAGGCCGAAAGCAAGGACAGTAAGGATAGCAAAGAAAGCAAAGAAAGCAAAGAAAGCAAAGAAAGCAAAGCCAAGGACACCAAAGACGACAAAGCCAAGGACACCAAAGACGACAAAAAAGACAGCAAGTAAGTTCGAAGCAACCCCAGGAAATCCAACCACAGGGACGGTTCTCGTGGATCACCTCGAACCACAGGGACGGTTCTCGTGGATCACCTGAAGTTATCGTTGCACACAAAGTGAGCAGAGTAAACCCAGCTACTAAAGGACTCCCGGAAAAACCGTGGGTCCTATTTTATTTGAGACGAGAAGGAAGCAAGAGAAGAAAGCACGGGAAGGAAACCCGGGGAGGAAGCAGGAGAACCGTCCCCGTGCTTCCTTTTATTTGAGACGAGAAGGAAGCAGGAGAACCGTCCCCGTGCTTCCTTATTCTACGGTTACCAGGCAGGACGCGGTGAACAGGCCGTCTTCCGTGGTGGCTGTTACCCGGGTCGAACCTGCTGCCAGGGGGACCAGCCGGACCCGCTGGTACCCCTCCCCGCTTTGGGATTTTTCCAGGCCGACAACCTTTTGATCATCTATTTTCCAGGTCATGTTCTGGTTGCTGGCCGAGCGCGGTTCGATACTGGCGGTGAGGGTTCTGTAATCCTCCTCCAGGTCAATGGTGATGGTCCGGCGGCTCAAGCTGATTCCCCGGACCGGCACGGCATACTTTTCCACGATGACCCGGCAGATGGCTTCGTAACCGCCGTCTTCCGTCCGGGCCTTGATAAAGGTCTCCCCTTCTTCCATGGGGGTAATCAGCGCCTCGCCGATCCCGGAGCGGTTTACCATAACCACCTTGCTGTCGTCTGAACTCCAGCTCACCCGGGGATTGGTGGCGTTATCCGGGGTAATCATGGCCCGGATGGTCAAGGGCGGCTCCCCCTGGCTCATGGTCAGATGGGTCCGGCTGAGGGCGATTTGTGTGACAGGGACGGTTTCATGCTGAACCTCCACCCGGCAGGTGTCGGTGAAGCGGCCCTCTTCTGTTTCCACAATGATGGTTGTTTGCCCGCCTTCCTGGGCGGTTACGATGGCTTCGGTATCGGATATCCGGGTAATCCGGGCTGCGCGGGGGTTGGAGGAACGCCAATGGACCTTTTTGTTAAAAGCGTCCTGGGGGAACGCCGTGGCTTTAAGGGTGACGGCTTCCCCTATCTCCATCTCCAGGTTTCGCTGGTCCAGGTAGACCCCTTCAACGGTCTTTAGGGAAATGCCGATGGCCTGGGTTTCTTCATCGTATTCCACCCGGGCGCCCAGGTTCTCTGAAACAAACCGCAGGGGAACCATGGTGCGGCCGTTGATCACCCGGGCAGCCACATCCAGGGCAACCTTGTTTTGGTTGACAACGGCAATGCGATCTTCGATCTGCAGGGCGATGGTGGTGTCGCCTCTTCTCCCGGTGACGGTTTTTGTTTCCGGATCCCATGTGACCGTTCCTCCCAGGGCCTCAAACAGCACCCGGAAGGGCACCAGGACCCGGCCGTCGATGGTGGTCGGCGGTTGGTCCATGGTCAGGGCCTGTTCATTGATAAAGATTTTGATGCCCGATGAACCTTCTGCCGTGCCCGGGCCTGGAACCAGGGCTAAAAGGAGCCCGGCCCCGAGAAGCACCAGAGCAAAGGCGATGGCGCGGCGGCGACGGTTTTTCAGGGTTTTCATAAACATCAGTTTTACCTCCTCCTGGTCCGGCTAGAACCCTTTCATTGCCTAGTGTGATTCGCAAAAAACGGTGGGATCTATAAAGAGCTACTCGATGGCTTCAATCCGCAAGTTTCCTGTTTCCGGTATCCTGGCGGATTCTCCGGGCTGCAGCCCGGGTTCAAAAGCATGATGCTCCCCCGGCGGTTCCAGCTCCAGGGTGTATGCATACCGGGTGTGGATATTCCACAGCACGATTTCTGAAACATAAAAGAGGCGCTCGCCGTTATCGGGAGATGCCGGCCAGATCTGTACGCTCAACCCCAACCGGGTAACCGTTGGGTTTTGAAAGGTGACGGTGTAGGGAAAATCGTCATCCACCCGGGGACGATAGCGTCCCGGGGTGGAGTACCAGGCGAAGCGGCTCGCCCCGGGGCTGGCGTGGCCGATTTCCCTGAGATAGTCCCGGGGCCCCGCACCTTGCTGCTCCACGGTAAAAGACTGGATCCGCCACCCTTTATCGGGATTAAGAATCGTCAGGCGGTTCCAGGTTGGGGTTTGGGCCATTTTCCAGGCTTCCCCTTCGGGAATTCGCACCGAACCATCTCCCCTGATCCGGGGCAGGAGCTGGGGCCGGGCATTGACCACGGCGTTTTTTTCCAGCAGGCCCTGGATAAGGGCGGCCTCTGGGGTTCCCTCCTCCATATCCAGGTAGTTGCAGCAGATCTCCAGCCAGCTCAGGTTATCCAACGGCGAAAGGGGTTGGATACAGCGGATCCGGTTGTTATTCAGGTTCAGGTACTCCAGTTTATTAAGGGCGGTTAACGGGCTTAAATCCTCGATGTTATTCCCCTCCAGGGAGAGCCATTCCAGCAGGGCCAGCTCCTCGAGGGGTTCGATGTCGCTGACGTGCGTGCCGGTAACGGTGAGATGCTTCAAGCCGGTAAGCGCCGCCAGATCCCCAATATCATGAACCTGTTCATTTCCCAGCTCCAGGTACTCCAGGCCGGTGAGCTTCCCCAGGTGAGCGATATCGTCATACCGGTTCCCCGGGATGGTGAGCCGGGTCAATTTGCCTGATAGCCCGACCAGAGGCGCCAGGTTGGCGACAAGGTTTCCTTCCAGGTTCAGGGTTTCTAAGTTTTTCAATCCCGAGAGGGGGGTGAGGTCCCTTATCCGGTTATGGCGGAGGTTGAGAAGGCGCAGCGCCTTAAGGTCAGCCAGGGGGGACAGGTCCTCCAAATCATTGTTGTAAAGGGACAGGGATTCCAGGTTAACGGCGTATTCCAGCCCGGTCAGATGGCGGATCTCGTACTGACCCGCCTCCAGTTCCGTCAGTGTCTGCATATCCGCCGGGGTCAGGATGCCTCCCGGCCGCTCCAGGGCCGCCCGTACGGCCGCTTCCAGGTTTCGATCGGGGAAATGCATCACGTCCTCTTCCTGGGTTCCGGCTGCAGGGGTAAAACAGAAGGTTAGGAATAAAAAGAACAGGAACACCGGCCAGCCCTTGGAAAAGGTCTGCGCTAGAGGCTTCATCAGGCGGGTAAATGGTGTTGAGCAATCGGGAACACTGCCTTTGCAGCAGGAACCGGTCCGGGCCTGTATTATGGCCCCGGCCCCGGCCTCGGCTTCGGGCTGTAAAGCCGACGGTTTTATTGGGCCGTAATTGTTCCCTTCTTCCATTATGTTCCTTGTACGTTTTTTCATCATGCCCTCTCTGCGTTCTATGGTGGTTTTTACTTTCCTGATGCGCTAGCGAACGGTAAACTCCATCCAGGCAGGGCGCTCCAGGCCCATCCCACCCTGGCCTGATATCTCGCGGCTGAGCAGCAGGTAATATGTTCCTCCGGCGGGGTAGGTGCCTGCCGGGGAGATCATGGCAGAGCGTCCGTCACCCCCGGGGCGTACGATGATGTTAAACAGGTTCGCATCGGGCCCCGCTATGAAAATGGTCTGGTTTGTTACGGAGCGGGGGTCGATGGGCCGGTTAAAGCGCACCGTCCAGGTTTTGTCGGCGGGGGTATCCCCCCGGGCAGGCCACTGGATTCCGGCATACCGGGTGAGAATGGCAGCCTCCAGCTGGATGTGATCCGGCGCCTGGTAGGGGGTGTCGGCAACCGGGTAGGCTCCCCGGTCCCACCGATGGGTGGCGCTCATTTGAGCATCTGATCGGTTGTAGAAACCGTACTGCACCCGGCCGGGCACGTTTGGCAAGGGGCTGTTCCAGGTGCAGTCCAGGTGGTACCAGCGGCCCTCCAGCTGCACCAGGTTCCAGGCGTGGTTTTCACCCCCGGCCGTGCCGGTGATGATCCGGGCCTCCAGTCCGGCCCCGGTGAGCATTTTGTAGGTGAGCAGGGCAAAACCCTGACAGACGGCCCTGCCTTTGCTCAAAGCACCGTAGGCGGTGTATTCCCGGTAAGCGGTATCATAGGCCACCGTGGCCACGATATAATCGTGCACCGCCTTGACAACCTGGTGGTCGTCCATACCGGGTGATAGGATTGAACCCAGGATGCGCTCCACTTCTTTCCGGACGTACCGGTCCTCTTCCAGGGTGTTCAGGTGCTCGAAATAAAAGTCCATACGGATATCCCCGGGGACCCCCGTCCAGCGCCAGCGCCAGCCGCCCATGGAATGCCTCAGGTAATCACTGTCTTGAAGGATGCCTTCCAGGGTTTCCGGCAGGCCTTCCAGCATCCGGGCGGTATCGCCCACCAACCGGATGCGGAGGTTTTGTTCCCGGTGGTGCAGGGTTCCTGACAGCGCACTTTCCAGCTCTTCCAGGGATCCTGCCCATGCCATGTCGGCCGCCTGGACTTTAGGCAAAGCCGCCAGCAGGGCAGCGCGCCCGGCTGCGTTGGGCCCGACTGGGGAACAAAGCCCCAGAACGGCCAGCAGCACCAGCAGCGCGGTCAGGCATCTCAAGGGGTGAATGTTTATCGGTTTTACACCCGTTTTTATAGCGGTTTTTCTCATACGTTTCACGTGTCGCCACGTC
>SKMY01000049.1 GCA_007120815.1 Syntrophomonadaceae bacterium
CGCAGATGGCAGGTGACCGGTATGAAGAACACAACTAGACGGCGCAGCAAAGCAGCCCCGGCCCCCACCCCGGCCCGGGCCCGGCTGCTCCTTTCCTTTTCGGCCTTGCTTCTCCTGGCTGCGGTGTTCCTTTTGCCTTTAGTGCTTTTTTTTCCTGCCCCTGCCGGCAGGGTCTTTGCTCAGTCCCCTGCCCCTTCTTCAGAAGCGGATGAAGGTCTTTCCCAAAACCTTCCCCCGACCCAACTCGTCCATTACACTCACCTTCAAACCCGCGACCCTGTCCATCCCCGGCTCTTTCCCCATCCCCATTTTTATCCCCATCCCCATTCCCATCCCCACCCTCCGACCCTTGCGGCCGGCGGCTATCACACCCTGTTTCTAAAAGGGGACGGCACCCTCTGGGGCTGGGGACGAGGGGGCGCCTTAGGCGACGGTTCCGGGAGAGAGGAAACCCGGCTTGAGCCCGTCCAGGCCCACAACCTCAGCGGGATCACCCGCCTGGATGCATCATCATCCCATGCCGCGGCCCTTACCGCCACCGGCCGCGTCTGGACCTGGGGGAGCGGGCTGCTGGGCGCCCTGGGCCACGGCGACTCAAATCGTCAGCCGTTCCCAAAAGAAGTGGAGGCCTTAAGCGGTCTCGTCGACATCGCTGCCGGCAGCCAGTTTACCCTGGCCGTGAAAGAAGACGGCACCGTCTGGGCCTGGGGCGACAACAGCGAAGGGCAGCTGGGGGATGGCACCCGGGAAAACCGCTATGCCCCCGCCCAGGTCAAGGAACTCACCGGGGTAAAAGCCGTATCGGCGGGCAACTATCACGCCGTTGCCCTTAAAAAGGACGGCACCCTTTGGGCCTGGGGCCTGGTCCTGATGGAGGGCCTTTCCCGCACGGAAGTGCCCGTACAGGTCAAAGGGCTCACCGACGTCACAGCGGTAGACGCCGGCGGTGAGCACACCCTGGCGATCAAAAAGGACGGCACCCTCTGGGCCTGGGGCCGCGGTGTCTACGGCCAGCTGGGGCGGGGCAGCATGATGACCGCCCGGACCCCTGTCCAGGTCAAGGGCCTCTCCAAGGTGATAGCCGTATCCGCCGGGGACAGCCACTCCCTGGCCCTGCTGGAAGACGGCACCCTTTGGGCCTGGGGGTACAACCGGGAGGGCCAGCTGGGCACCGGCTCTGCCACAGAAGAGTACCCCTACGGGGAAACGGTCCCCAGGCAGGTCCAGGGGCTGGCAGGCGGTAAAAATGCCTCTGACAAAAATGCCTCCACCTCAAAAACCACTGATACCACCCAAAACGCCACCACAACGGGCACCACTGCCTCCGCACCCCTCCGGATCGTCTCCATTTCGGCCGGCGGTTTTGCCGGCGGGGTCTTTTCCCTGGCCGCAGTTGCCCGGGAGGAAATCCGCCTGCAAGTCGACCACCCCGAAGCCCGCATCGGCGCCTTAGATCTTTACGCCTGGGGAGAAAACACCTACGGCCAGCTGGGGGACGGCACCCGGGACCTGCAGACTGCCCCGGTCAGGCTGCCCTTCGACCCAACCCTAAAAACCGCCCTGGACGTCCCCCCCTTTATAGAAAACGGCAGAACCCTGGTCCCCTTGAGATTCGTGGGCGAAGCCCTGGGAGCTTCCTTTGACTGGGACGAAGACGACCGCCGGGTCACCTTTACCCGGGATGAGAAGACGATCGTGCTCTGGATCGACCGCCACCAGGCCCTGGTAAACGGCCGCATAAACCTGTTGGATGTCCCCCCCCGGATTGTTCACAACCGCACGGTGGTCCCCCTGCGCTTCGTGGGCGAAGCCCTGGGGGCGTCCTTGCATTGGGAAGGGGAAACCCGGCGCATCACCATCACCCCTTCACAGTGACATTCAGTTTCAATTCCAAACTTCTATCCTAAATTTAACTCCCCATGCTACCCATCTATTTCCCCATGTAAATACCCCATGATCCCCCCACTTTTGTCAGTAAATTACAATGCTTGTTGAAAGATACCCCTCATGGTATGAAAATAATTATTGACAAGCCCGCTGTTTCTGCTAAGATCTAATCATAGGGTTTGTTACATATTTATGGCAGATGATCATGTTCCTGGCACATTTTTTACTTGCTTGATGAAAAAACGCTGCCAGCTTGCAGGATATTTTATCCAGCCTGTCGAAGATTTTTTTACGACAACATTTTATATGACAACCTTTTTAGTTCAGAACGTCAGATAAACCAATCCAATCGTTTATTACGATTTCCCAGTAGATGGCGGCTTTCCTGGATCAGCAGGCAGGCCGCAAATTATCCCTGGAGAGTAACAATGGGCACTCGATACATACCGGGAAAAAAATCCAAAGAAAAAAGGCTTGAAATCTATACCCTGGGCCAGTTTCAGGTCATCTTTGATGGGCGGCCCCTTTTCGCAGACAACAACCGCGCCCACAAAATCGGGGAACTGTTCATGTACCTCATCACCCACAAAGGGAAGCAGGCCCCCTCTGAAACCATTGTGGATACCCTCTGGCCCGACCAGGAATATGCCAACCCCAAAAATACCCTGAAAAACATGATCTACCGCCTCAAGCAGGGCTTAAACGAAATCCAGGTCCTAGACGCCCATTCCTTTATCAACACCTCCTACGGGGGGTACGGGTGGAACACCCAGGCACCTTACTGGCTGGACGCCGATGAATTCGAAACCCTCTGCCGAAAAGCCCGGGACCTGTCCAAAACCGAGCCCGTCCAGGCCGCCAATACATACCGGGAAGCCCTGGCTCTCTACCGCGGACCCTATCTTGCCGGGCTTCATTATTTTGACTGGATCCTGCCCAGGCGCCATTACTACCGCCAGCTTTTCTTGCGCAGCGTCAACGAACTGTTTTCCCTCCAAAAAGATCACCAGCTCTTTTCCCAGATCGTGGAAGACTGTGAAAACGTGCTCTATCTCGAAGACGTGGAAGAAAACATCCACCTATTTTACATCGAAGCCCTGCTGCAGGAAGGCAAAGCGGCTCAGGCCCGGGCCCACTACGAGTACATCACCGCCCTGCTCTACCAGGAGCTGGGCGCCAAGCCCTCCCCGGCCATGCAGCGCGTCTACCGCACCATCAAAGCCCAGTCCGAAAAAACCAGCCTGGACTTCAACGATCTGCAGGAGTTCTTGAATGAACAGGACGATGATCCCGGCGCCCTCAACTGCGACCCCGAATTCTTCCAGTATCTCTGCCGGCTGGAGCGCCGCCGGGCGGAACGCAAAGACCTGCCTGTCCACCTGGGGATCATTACCCTTTCCGGCACGGACTTTCGACCTCTCCCTGCCGACGAGCTGAAAGAATGTATGGGCCAGATGCAAAAACTGCTGCTGTCCAAGCTGCGCAAGGGGGATGTGGTGTCCTCCTGGAACGATAACCAGTTCACCGTCATGCTGCCCCGGTTGAGCCTGGAACAGGCAGAATATGTCATGCAGCGGCTCCGGAACAACCTGGCAAAAACTTGCCCGGAAGACAAGGTCATCCTGCGCAGCAGCATCCAACCCCTTTTGCCCTGGGATTAACAGGCCGGGCAGCGCCGTTGAGGAAGGGAAGGTGCAGGGCATGTCAGAAACCAACAAAAAGGATGAAACACTACAGATCTATACCCTGGGCGGGTTTCAGGTCAAGTTCGGCCAGCGTCCCCTGTTTGCCGAAAATCAGCGCCTCCACAAGATCGGCGAGCTCTTCATGTACCTCATCGCCCACAAAGAAAAGCAGATCCCCTCGGAAACCATTGTGGAAACCCTCTGGCCCCACCAGGAGTACGCCAACCCCAAAAACATCCTGAAAAACCAGGTCTACCGCCTCAAGCAGGGCTTAAACGATCTGCAGGTCCCCGACGCCCACGCCTTTATCAACACCTCCTACGGGGGGTACGGCTGGAACACCCAGGCACCGTACTGGTTGGACGCCGATGAATTTGAATTCCTCTGCCGAAAAGCCCGCAGCCAGTTAAAAACCGAGCCCCTCCAGGCGGCCGAAACATACCGGCAAGCCCTGGCCCTCTACCGCGGCCCCTACCTTTCCGGGTTTCATTACTTTGACTGGGCCCTGCCCCGGCGCCACTACTACCGCCAGCTCTTCCTGCGCAGCGTCAACGAGCTTCTCGCTCTCCAGAAAGAGCACCAGCTTTTCTCCCAGATGATCGAAGACTGTGAAAGGGTACTCTATCTCGACGACATGGAGGAGAACATCCACCTGTTTTACATCGAAGCCCTGCTGCAGGAAGGCAAAACAGTTCAGGCCCGGGCCCACTACGAGTACATCATCACCCTGCTCTACCAGGAACTGGGTACCAGGCCCTCCCCGCCCATGCAGCGCATCTACCGTGCCATTAAAGCCCAGTCGGAAAAACCCGGCGTGGAATTTATCGACCTGCAGGAGGTCTTGAAAGAACGGGACGAAGAGCCGGGCGCCCTCATCTGCGAACCCGAGTTCTTCCTTTACCTGTGCCGGCTGGAGCGCCGCCGGGCGGAACGGGAAGACATGCCCGTCCACCTGGGGATCCTTTCCTTCACCGGCCCAAACTTTCAACCCTTCCCTGCCTCCCGGCAGAACGAATGCATGGGGCAGATGCAAAAAGTGCTGCTGTCCAAGCTCCGCAAGGGCGATGTGGTGGCCTCCTGGAACGACAGCCAGTTCATCATTATGCTGCCCCGGGTCAACCTGGAACAGGCAGAAAATATCCTCCAACGCATCCGAAATAACCTCATAAAGGCCTGCCCCACCGGGCAAATCGTCCTGCGCAGCAGCATCCACCCCGTCCTGCCCTGGGAATAAAGTTCCCATGGGCCCAATTAACAACATATCCCATAAATAGAAATCCTTTCTGCATTCGTGACCGAAATTTAACTGAAATCTAACCGGAATAAGACTCGCTTGTGACTAATTCGTGACGCCCCTATGGTATACTATCTTCATACAATTCCCAAAATAGAGGTTTTTGCATGTCCAGCAAACGAAATCCCCTCTACCAGGGGAGCCGAGCCAAGGATTTTCTAGTTAAAGTCACCAGGCGTACCGATGTCAGCATGCAGGGCATGATTACCCACCTTGTTTCGCAGCAGTCCCAGGAGTTCCGCAGCTTCCTGGAACTCATCAGGCTGATCAGCGATCGGCTGGAGGAGATGGGTATGCCCGTATCGGGTGTGGAATTGCGCACCTGGCCCGATCTCCATCTGACCGTGGTGAAGGAAGGGGACCACAAAATGAAAGAAAAACCAACCGTAAGGGAATCAAGGGTTGGAGATTCCGCCTTTTTGATCCGGATCATATACCGGCAGAACGCCACCTGGATGGGCGAGATCCACTGGTTAAACGGCGAAAAAAAGCTCTATTTCCGCAGCATGATGGAGATGCTCATGCTCATGCAAGAGGCCCTGGACAAAAGCGGCACCCCCCCTGCGGAGTACAGTTTCCGTACATGGCAGGCCCTGGAAGAAGCCACTTTTCAGGAGGGAAAATAAAAAAAGATCATTTTTTTCAAAGGGACCCCATCAAAAAAAATAAGTTTGTCGTAATAGATATCAGGGAAGCCATAATCGCCCGGCCACAAACCCTCCCACAGAGCAATAATTGCATAATAAAGAGCAATTATGTGAAAGCATTTAATTTATAAGAATGATAAGATAACAGGTAAGCATGTGAAACGGCATGGATGCCTGGAGAATCCAACTTAATAGTATTTTGAAGGACGTGATGATCGCCCGGCCACAGATGGACGCTTTAACCGGGCAGGAGCGAGTAGCGTAACCGGCCAGAAAATTATGTTGGCCGGTTTTTGTGTTTGACCACACCATGCCCCAGGAAGGGAGTTGATGTGTAAAGTGAACAGAAAGTTCCTAATCACCGCCTTGGTGCTAAGCCTGACCCTGATGCTGGCGGGCACCCTGGTCTTTGCGGGCTACCACATTACTATCACCATTGACGGCAGGGAGATTGAAAGCGACGTGGCTCCCCAGCTGTTAGACGGTCGTACCCTGGTGCCAATCCGGGTAATCACCGAGTATTTCGGTGCCGATGTGGCCTGGGTGCAGGAAACCATGAGCGTGGAGATCACCTCTCCTCCCCAAAGGTTCCTTGATGCTTACACGGAAAAGGAGATGTATATCAAGCAGGCCAGTGAAGTCCTTCCCATGTTCAATGCCGGCACAGCGGTGGTGCTGGATGTCAGGGGCGATGATCTGCGTGCCCGCAGCCTTATCATTGATTCCATACACATCCCCATGCCCCAGCTCTTAGACAGGTTGGATGAGCTTCCCCGGGATAAGGCCATCGCCGTCTACTGCGCCAAGAACATCAACGCCGCCTATGCCGTGGCCATCCTGAACATGCAGGGCTACGAGGCCTATCTCCTGGAAAACGGGATCAATGCATGGATTTCAGCAGGCGGTAAAACCATGTTTTACACCCGCTGATCGGACTGCTAATAGCCGGGCAGTTCGCCTGGCAGAGCAGAAGGCACAATCTAACAGGGCAAACC
>SKMY01000074.1 GCA_007120815.1 Syntrophomonadaceae bacterium
AATCTGCAGGCCACCAATCCTGTGAATCAGTCATTAACTCATATAAGTCTTTTTTCAATGCCTCAATGTCAAGCTTCTTGAATTCTTCAGCATAGTTAAATTCTACTCCCATGGGGTTTCTCATAGGAGGGTTCTGATGAAGCATTTTAAGATTCAACTGGTTCGGCCACCAGTCCCGATTCGCGGTGCCACGTCCAGCGTTCTGATGCTTAGTCATTCCTGTTACCGGGCATCTGCCTTCTTTGCTCATAAAAACTCCTCCTTTTATTAAGTAAAGAATAGAACATTTTTGGATAGATTATCGTGGTTTTTTCTACAATTACACTTAAGGTACCAGCAAAAATTCATCTTTTTCTGCTCCACAGACAGGGCAGACCCAATCATCAGGTAAATCTTTGAAGGCCGTGCCTGGGTTAATGTCCCTTTCGGGATCTCCATTCTCCGGCTCATAAGTATAATCACATAATTGACACATATAGCTTTCCATTACATTTTCCTCCTCTGTTTATTCCTTAGTTTTGTTGTAATGTCTTATAAGTGAAACTTAGCCCCATTTTCCCTTTTTCATGTGGCCCTCCAGCTCGGCCTTGGATGAAGCCAAGAGAAAAGAAGCTTCTTCCTGGAGCCTTTTAAATAAAACGGCACAACGCGGGTCCAAATCATCAGCAATTCCTTCCTCCGCTATTTCCAATAAACGAGGCAGTATGCCCATCAACTCGATATGTAGGCCATTAGTAAAGCGCGAGCGCTCGACGATATTCCAATCCTCACCGCTTAATTTTGCGTATTTATCCCCGGGAGCTCCACACTTGGGGCATTTATCCGGTGGATTATCCCCTTCCCAAATAAAGTTGCAGATGCCACATTTCCACTGCATGAAAAAATCCCCTTCCTTTGTCCTTTAATGGGTTTATATTCAAAAACTTTAGCTTTCCTTTTCGAACTCGTCTTTACCTACCCCGCAGACCGGGCAAACCCAATCATCCGGAAGATCCGCGAAAGATGTGCCCGGAGCAATGCTGCTTTCCGGATCCCCTTCAGCCGGATCGTACACATACCCGCAGACATTACATACGTATTTATCCATATTGCCCTTACTCCTTTCCTTTTCTTTCGAAATATAAGTGGGAGCCAGGAGGAGTGCTCCTCGCTTAACCAGGTGGTAGTATGCGTAGGTCATGGGCTAGCCCTTTTTAAAAATTTCCGCGGCAGTTACTTGTGCAAGAAAGATAGTATGGGTGCTTTTGTTTTTATTCGCACTTACATATTATCGAATGGGTTACTCAGAAATCTATACGCAATATTCTTATTATTATCTAATACTTTCCCCATTTTCCAATACAAAAAGCCCAATGATTTTTAGGCTTTCTGCTGACCAGCGTAGGATACCGACATAAACTAAATTCCAATAAAATAATGCCAGCAGGCTTAATGCGAAGCAGTGGGGCATATCCTTTCTGTAATTTTGAAATAAATATTTAAATAATTATAACATTTTTAATTGACACCCATTATATTTTTTATTATGCTTAGTGTAAAAGTGAGATGATTCACAACTTACAGACAGAAGGAGGTGAGGAAATGTCCGTGGATAAAGCTGATATAATGCGTGAGTTTGTTCAATGTTTTGAAACAAAAGATATAGAAAAAGCATTATCATTTTGTACTGATGATATTGTATGGGAGACTCCTCTTGGCACTTTTAAAGGCAAAGAAGAAGTCATTCGATATCTAAAATGGAATGAAAAGACAATTAAGGATGGGAAATTTACTGAAAGTGGAATAGGTATTCTGGTGCAGGGAGATAAGGCATTTTTTGAACACAAATTTACAGGCATAATTCAGGGTGAAAATGTTTCTTTTTTAGCTATATGTACATATGAGTTCAGCGGTGAAAAGATTAATAAACTAAGAACTGTATTTGACAGATTATCCATAGCAGAGCAGGCTACAAATAAGTGGTTGCCCAAAAAGTTAGTGTCTAGTATTGTCAGTCAATTACAAAAAGGTCTGGATTAGCATATATTTATTAATTATTCTGATACAAAAAAGACCGCCGGGTTAAAGCGGTCTTTTTTGTATGGGTTGCAAGAAGGTGGCTTATTGCAGAATAGGGCTTAATATAAAGGGCTGAGTCTCCCGATATTAAAGAAGTGCCCTATTATTAATCATATCCTTCCAGCCTTCATAAATCATAACCATCGCTAATGTATCCAGTTCACAATACTTTAACAATGCTTGTTCTATTTCTGAACGCTCGTAATCGGACATTTCCTCGAATTGCATACGGGCATAAGCCGTTAACGCTGCTCCGCCATCTCTGAGCTCTTCGCTGTCCCACAGTAATTCTAAATCTCTTTCTGATACATCCTTAAACATCTTTGGCAACAACTTATATGGATCAACAACCCGTCCATCATTATCTATCTCTATCCATTTCCAATTCCTGAAGTTAAAACTCGGGATACCGTCATCCGTGCCATAAATGGGCTGAATGTACTTTTCCTGAAGGAATTTTGAACTGTTTAGAATCGCCGGTAAAACCTGTTTAATAGAATTGGATCCTTTCATAGCCGGGTCGTAATAGTATCGCTTGACCAGCTCTAACATATCTATCATTTTACGTGGCCCTTCCCATTGTTCGGCACTGCTTCGGCCTGATTGAGTAATAGTACGGATAAACTGGCAAAGTTCGGTCCTGTTTTTAATATCAGCAGCATCTTCCATCAGTTGACGATAAATCATGTTTAGATATGTATTCTCATGGGCAGCGTATCGAAAAATGGTTCCCTGATCCTGCTCTAATTGATTTTTCAGGTTCCTACTGAAATCATAGTTAGGGAAAACCCCTGGTGTGGTATTCAGATACTGTCCGCAATGTTCAATCCGCCCATCCTGATGCACTACATGATGGGAAAACTGAAAAGCGATTCCTTCATAAGGTTGTCTTCCTTTGTTGAAGGGAATCGGAACCATAGCCGTTTCAAAATCAATGAAATGCAGCGGATAAACCCATGTATTCATCTCCTGCTGCAAACCCTCCAGATCAATCCAGAAAGCAGTGTCTTTCCTTTGTGCTTTTTGGACCTGCATCCACTGGCGTTCGCTAGCTGAAAGACCCTTTCTTCCGTCGCCCCTTGGGGAAATGTCTTCTTCAAAAATCTCCCCTAGTTTAATGCGCCCCTGCTGAATAAATTGGTCTTTATTACGGAAATTCCAGATGTCAAGCACGGTGGGTTCCATGAAATCATCGTCCGTCCATTGAAGGTTCTCTTTCCAGCACTCATGGAAACCGCTTTTCAGTCCTGCCTCCCTCTCCTGTTCAGTAGCTTTATACTCACACTTAACACAAGTGACGGAAGGGGTTGTAACAATCTTAATATCTCTCATATAGTGATCAGCTAAATAATTTACATATTCAGCAAAACTGTCATTACCATACCCTTCACCGTATATTAGATCACAACATCCATCCGCATTTACCTTAACAAGGATAGGGTTGTCCAGGTCTTCCTTTGACAAACTTTGTGACACAACTATATTTTTTCTTCCCTCTGCAGTTTTGACAATCCTGAATTTCTGATTTAATCCATCGGTATGACAATTGGCCTTTTTATCAACCATCATTAAATATGCAGAAACCAGATAATCCGGAAAAGCACCTTTTATAACATGTTTTTGAAAAGCTACGTCAGAAAGATACGGCTTCCAGGACGAAGAAATGGATCCGTTTCTAGTCAAAAAATCTTGCTCCCCAGCGCCATCAAAAGATTTTGCCTTGACCTCAACCAACTCAATGAGATCCTTGTTTTTTACCAGGATATCTGTACGAATAAAAAGATTCTCAAACCGAACGGCCCCTTCATAGATAATCACCTGGTCTTGTTTGAGTAATTCGTTTGTCTGGTGAAGAGCATCATTATAATCCTTTGTCTCAACTTCACGGCCACCAGGGAAATAGTATTTAGCAAGCTCGCCAACCTGGAATCCCCCATCTGCCAAGGCGAGCAGAAATGGATCTTCAATCTTTTGATTGGCGTATTCAGGTTTACCGTCGTAATATATTTTGGTTGGACATTCTAAGGCCAATTTAAACCGGGATTTAGTCAAATATCTTATCCGCACAAATACCATTCCTTTCTCAAAGCCCGCATCCTATCAATCATCTATTAAAGTCACCAGACAGGCAAAAAAGATCCGTCCCCAGTGCCTCCCCCTAAAATGCATTGGGGAAGCACCTGTTGCTCATGCTTTCCATCACAACTTTTATACCTTAAGTAAAACGTATACTTGCCCACCTATAGACAACTCTTTAAATAACACATCATTTATTCCTCAAATGGAACAATAACCAGGCATACATTATATGGATAATACGTAGTTTATATACCCAACATTTTTTATATTTTTTCCGACCACCACAAGAGCAAAGATCATTTCGGCCAGTCTTTTTTATGTTTTCGCGTAACATTATCCAAAAGCAACCAATTAGGCTTTTCCTCATGCAACCCACCTCGAGGTTACCCCCTACGCAGTTTCGGATGGGAATACCCCTACTACTAGGACATCAGACGCAAGTCTGCACTAATCTTTCAAGAAGAAGCCGCTGACCACTTTGCCAAACTATGGATTAGGGAAAGATATCATAGCAGAGCTTTTTGCATGCATGTGCCTTGTTAGGTTTCAATAAATAGAAAGCGCTTAATAAATATGGATATTACCTCCCAACTCCCGGAGTTTTTCTGGAAAATATTCAAAACCCATTTGCAGGGACTGAGCATTATTAATTTTAGTTATACCGTTAGTCCCCAGAGCAGCAACTACTAGACCCGCAGTTCCAAGGTAATCGTAACTTTCCTCAGTAATCGCATGGAGTTCATTGACTCCTTTTATAATTAAATTTCTTCCCTCGAAAGAAATTTGAGCTCCCATTTTCTTTAATCCATTGACTATTTTGAGTGACAGCGTGTGAATTGGGGCGGTTAACTCAGTTATCACGCTTATCCCATCGGCAGTGGCGAGCACTGCTGCCAAGATGGGCTGGGCTTCAAGTGGAAAACCAGGATGGGGTTGTGGTAAAATACTCACATTTACTGGTCGGTTATGACATGCTACCTTGATATATTGATTGCCAACTGTGATGTCAGCCCCAATTTCTCGAAATTTATCAATTAAACAATCAATATGTGCAGGCACAATACCTTCCAACTGAATTTCTCCTTTTGTTGCAACGGTAGCTGCCATAAAAAAGGCAGCCTCAATGTCATCAGGTGCAATTATATAAGAACACCCTTCTATGCTATCCACGCCATGGATGATAATCGTATCAGTACCTGCACCACTGAGGGGGACCCCCATTTTGCCCAAGAAATTTGCTATATCGATCACGTGAATATCTTTAGCAGCATTTTGAATTACTGTGGTTCCATGTGCTCGGCTAGCTGCCAACATAATATTAATAGTGGCACTATCACTAGGCCAATCAAGATATATTGTGTTTCCCTTTAAGCAGTGCGTACTTATCTCGATATTATTATGAGACTTTGAAATCTCTGCACCTAATGCGCGAAACCCCTTGAAATGTAAATCATAAGGGAACGGGCCAAATTCCCACCCCGAATGCAACATACCGATTTTGGCATACCCAAATCGGGCAAGCAAAACACCTGCCAAATAAAATGAATATCTCGATCTCGCTGGGATGACACAGTTTAACAGTGAACCAGGATCTATAATGATATAATTTTCCTTCCGCTTCGTTGCAACACCAAAAGATTCAAGTATCTTCTCATTAGTTTCTATGTGAGTGATATCCGGTACATTACGTATTACGCTTTGAGTCTCAGCTAATAAAGCGGCAGGGATAACTGCAAGAGCAGAGTTCTTCCGTCCACTGATTCTAACATTTCCACGTAATTGGTTCCCACCCTCTATTCGAAGTGTCTCATATCTTAGCGGAAGTTCCTTCCTTGTAAACTCTTTGAATTCATAAGGTTCGGCATTTATTTTTTGGGCTATCATTGCCGCCAGTTTTTCTGGAGGATAATCACTTGCTTGTATATATCCGGTTGTTGGCCGAACTCCTGGAATGACGGTTTCGTCCAATCGCACAGGTAGAATGTATTCATTTTTCTGTTCCATTGCTCTAGCTTGAGCGCTCTGGCGTTCATGATTAGGCCAAACCTTTTCTTTATACTGTTTGGAGAGGAACATTACACAATATTTAGCCTTTGTGTGATAAACTTCATGCAGATGAACGTATAGATCTTTACCCCACATGTCTACTTGATAATACTTATCATAAAAGACTCGTAGACCGATAGTATTCAGGATTCTTACTACCTTCTCAACATAATCCCTGTCTTCACCTGCGAATGATACCGCAACATCGTACTCGTATTCCATGAACTCCTACCCTCCTCAATTTAATCGCTACGCTCCTATTTCAAGAATGCTGGTTTGAAATTTGATTCGCCCAAAAATAACAAGTCAAG
>SKMY01000132.1 GCA_007120815.1 Syntrophomonadaceae bacterium
AAAATGCCACTTGTGAATGTCTGCCGGCAGCACATCTTTTGTTCCGCGCGGCGCTTTATTCTTCATCGGAACGCCTCCGTAACAAAAACCCTATGATTAAAAGCACAAATAGATTTTAAGCCAATTTGGCAGGTCTTGTCAACTTATTGAACCCCTGTCACCTCAGAAGTGCTTCTTGCTGTCCACCAGGATGGTTACCGGGCCGTCGTTGTCTACGAAAACGCGCATTTCGGCCTGGAAAATACCCGTGGCCACCCGGACACCTTTTTCGCTTATCATCTCACATAACGTCTTGTAAAGTTTTGTTGCTTTATCCGGATCCGCAGCCTGGACAAAGCTTGGCCTGCGGCCCTTTCGTGTGTCGCCATAAAGGGTAAACTGGGATATGCAGAGCACGTCTCCACCGACATCTTTCAAGGAGCGGTTCATCTTCCCCTCTTCGTCTTCAAAAATGCGCAATCCAACAATTTTGTCAGCCACGTAACTGCAATCCTTTTCGGTGTCATTGTCGCCCACCCCGGCAAATACAACCAAACCCTTTTCGATGCATCCAACAGTCTCTCCATTTACTTCTACCCTGGACTGCTTTGCCCTTTGGATAACCGCCCGCATGTTTATTGCTGCCCGCCTTTCCGGTACTTGTTTCGTGATGTTTTATCTCGTTCAGACGCGGAGCTTGTGTGCCGCCTGACTGAAAAGACATCCTTTACGCGTTTGACCCGGTTCATTATAAATTCCAGGTGGTCTAAATCTTTAACCACAAAAGTCAGGTGAACCACGGCAATTTTGTCCCTGGTTGTTCTGCCGTTTACAGCAGTAATGTGAACCTTGCTTTCACTGATCACGTTCATTAATTCGGTCAGGAGATTTGGCCGGTCCATGGCGGTTATTTCGATTTCCACCGGGTAAGAAACTTCGCTGTCAATTTCCCAGAACACATTGATATAACGGTCTTTATTGCTGCTGGATCCTTGAACATTGGAGCAGTCTTTCCGGTGAATGGACACACCTCGCCCCCGTGTAATAAACCCGACGATGTCATCACCGGGCAGCGGGTTGCAGCACTTGGAAAAGCGTACAAGCAAGTTATCAACACCCTGGACTTTAACACCATGGGCGGCCCTGGCAGCTCCCTTCCAGGGCTTAATTTCAACATGGGGTGCCTGTTCTTCTTCGCCATATTGCCGACGGTATTCTTCCCGCAACTTGGAGATAATCTGCTGAACAGAAACACCCCCATAGCCTACGGTCGCATACACATCTTCCTCGGAAAGCAGGTTAAAACGCTTACCTACTTCTTCAACCAGTTGTTCTTTCAAGAACAGTTTGGCATCCAGGTGGTGGCGGCGAAGTTCCCTCTCCAGGCTTTCTCTCCCTTTGGAGATATTTTCCTCTTTGCGTTCTTTTTTGAACCAGGCCCGAATTTTGCTTTTGGCCTGGGAGCTTTTCACCATTTTCAGCCAGTCCCTGCTTGGGGTTCCACTTTTACTGGTGATAATTTCTATGATGTCACCGGTTTTGAGCTGGTAATCCAGGGGTACAATCCGCCCGTTCGCTTTTGAGCCTACGCAATGGTTACCAACATCGGTGTGAATCTTGTACGCGAAATCCAAGGGGATTGAACCTGCCGGCAGGTCGATCACATCCCCTCTGGGAGTAAAAACAAAGACTTCATCGGTGAAAAGGTCGATTTTTACATGCTCCATGAATTCATGGGCATCTTTTAATTCTTGCTGCCATTCTAAGAGCTGCCGCAGCCAGGACAACTTTTCTTCGAATTCCCTATCATCCCTGGCTTTTTCCTTGTAACGCCAGTGAGCGGCAATGCCGTATTCTGATGTGCGGTGCATTTCCCATGTACGGATCTGGACCTCCAAAAGTTCGTTTTCAGCAAAAACAACCGTGGTATGCAAGGACTGGTACATGTTGGACTTGGGCATGGCAATATAATCGTTAAAATGACCGGGGATGGGTTTCCACAGGGTATGTACGATCCCCAGAGCCGCATAACAGTCTTTTACTGTATTGACAATGATACGAACGGCCGTTAAGTCATATATCTCGTTAAAATCTTTCCCCTGGTCTTTCATTTTAGTATAAATGCTGTAAAGGTGCTTGGGCCGACCGCTAATATCACCTTCAATTCCAGCATCAACCAGCTTTTCTTGTAATATCGAAATAGCCTTGTTGATAAACTCTTCCCGTTCATTTCTTTTTTTGGCCAGCTTTTCCACCAGGTTGTAGTAATCTTTCGTGTTCAGGTATCTAAAGGCCAAATCCTCCAGTTCCCACTTGATCTTGTATATACCCAGGCGGTGTGCCAGGGGAGCGTAGATTTCCAGGGTTTCCCTGGCCACTTCCTTCTGCTTTTGCTGATTGAGGTGCCTCAGGGTCCTCATGTTATGAGTACGGTCAGCCAGCTTGACCAGGATCACCCGGATGTCCCTGGCCATGGCAACAAACATTTTGCGCCAGGTTTCCGCCTGATGCTCTTCTTTTGAGCGGAACTCCATCCGGCTTAGCTTTGTTACCCCATCTACCAGGTAAGCGGTCTCCTCTCCGAATTCGTTCTCAACTTGCTCGTACGTGATGGACGTATCTTCCAACACATCATGTAACAGGCCGGTAATAATTGTAACCACGTCCAGCTCTAACTCTGTGAGAAGCAGGGCGACGCCTAAGGGATGGGTAATATACGAATCTCCGGATACCCGGGTTTGCCCGGAATGAGCCTTCAGCGCAAAGTCGTACGCCCTGCGTATAATTTCCCAGTCCTCTTTCCGGTTGTTATAATTTAAAAACTGTTCTCTTAACAACTGCAGGCTCATCACACACCCCCCTTCCCCTTAAAAAAATGTTGTGCAGCGCGTCTAGAACACATCCCCATTTGCGATTCCAACACCCCGATGATTTGATCTCCGGGAGCATCCAATAGATAACGCTGCCAAAAGATAGACTGCTCCCAACGGTTTTTTTCATGTATGTAACCATCAGTCGCTGCCACGTCTTTTAGCATTTGGCAATAATCTGCAGCTTCAACAGGCAGCACGTTCAAGTATTTATCCCCTTCTGGTTTTATGTAAGGGGTCTGCTTTAGTATAGACAGGCAGCTCTCTAAAAGATGGCCGGTAGAAACCATTGACAGCCGCTTTTTTAGCCTGCCCATTAGACCTTGCCATTCCACGGATTGACCCGCTGCCGTTTCCTTCAGCACGTGGAATACCTGCTCTATGGAAGCCAGGGAAGGAATCGTTGCAGCAAACAGTTTCAAGTTTTCCTGGAAATCCGATTCATCATAAAGCAAGTGAATCTTTAAAACATTTTCAACCGGTGAAACCTGCAGTAGATTGTCAAGCAGATCACGCAGCTTTTCTTCCCGCATGGGCAGATCGTGAAGCACCAGGTGCATCGGGTGCCTACCCACCATAGGCCGCTGCAAAACCCCCTGGTGGCTAAAAGCGATCTCTTCCCACTCACCAAAACGGCTCTGCAGCCGCTTAAGCTTATGCTGGGTATTAACCACCACAAGAACCGCTTCGTTTTTCTTCAGCAAACTCTCCAGGTACCGCCCTTTTTCAGCGAACCCTCGGCGGTCCACCAGCAAAAGCCGATGCCCAAGATATTCATCCCGATAAGCGGTCTGGTGTATTTCCAGCTGCAGGGCGTCATTACCCCTCCAGCGGTCAAAAGCGACTGAAAAAACAAGATCCATGCCCCTGTATAAGTCAGCCTGTTGAAGCTTGGTCGTTCCGTTAAAGCTGATGCCCCGAAAGGGAATGCCGTTCTTCATGATTTTCAGCTGGAGGTGATTCTTCCCTTTTCCGACTTCCCGCTTGTGCTCCAGGGACCAGTCGGACCCGAGGAAAAAAGGCCGGGGATTGCCATGCCCGTAAGGTTCCAACTTATCAAGAGCTTGGACCAGTTCAGGGCAAATTTCACCGGGCTCAATAATAGCGTCAATGAAAAGCTCCGGCTCGGGATCATGGACTTCAAAGTAATCTCTGGCCTGGTCCGCCAGGCTTTTAGAAAGGTCTGGTATTGCTTCTTCCGCCACCGTTAGTCCCGCAGCAGAAGCGTGCCCTCCATACCCTACCAGCAACGCTTGGCATTTTTCCAGCGCCTCTATCAGGCTAAACCCGCCGTAACTTCTCCCTGAGCCCCGGCCTACACCGTCTTCCAGTCCAAGAAGTACAGCAGGAAGGCGATATTTTTCCGCGAGCTTGTTGGCGACGATTCCCAGCACGCCCTGATGCCACCCTTCCCGGGAAAGCAGGATAAACTTTTGATCAAGTTCTTCCTTGCGCATATCTTCCACCAGAGTTGTGGCTTCTGAGAAAATCGCTGCTTCAAGTTTTTGTCGCCTGGTGTTTTCTTCATGAAGATGCCGGGCCATGGGAACGGCTTTTTCGAGGCTTTTTGAAACGAGCAGCTCTAAAGCGATGTCCGCCTCCCCCAACCGCCCCGCTGCATTCAGCCTGGGAGAAATAATAAAAGCAACGTCCTCCGTCGTCAGGGCCGGCCCTTTTAACCCCGCTGCGCTGCAGAGGGCCTCCAAGCCCGGTCGAAGCTTGTTTCCTGCCAGCGTCAAGCCAAAAGCAACCAGGGACCGGTTTTCCCCCACCAGGGGGCAGACATCGGCTATGGTGCCCAATGCAACCAGGTCCAGGTAGTCCCACACCTTTTCTGCCTTTCCAGCCTGCTCTTCCAACGCCTGAGCCAGCTTAAAGGCAACACCCACTCCGCTTAGTTGCTTAAAAGGGTAAGAGCAGTCCGGCCTCAGCGGGTTAACCACGGCGCCAGCCTGGGGCAGGCGCTCCGGGGGATGGTGGTGATCGGTCACCACAATTTCCACCCCAATCTCCCTGGCATAAGCGATCTCTTCAAGGGAACTGATACCGCAATCTACCGTAATAATAAGGGAAACATCCTGATTTTTCAACCGGTCCAGGGCGGCTTTGTTTAATCCGTACCCTTCAGCCAGCCGGCTTGGGATGTAGTAAAGGATGTTTCCACCTTTCCGTTTCAAAAAAGTATATAATAGAGCGGTGGCTGTAATGCCGTCAACATCATAGTCTCCGTATACGGCAATTTTCTCCCCCCGATTCAACGCTTTATAAATCAAGGATACCGCCCGGTTCATATCTTTAATGGAAAAAGGGGAATGTAGCCGCGAAAGGCTGGGGTGGAGAAATCGCTCGCCTTCCTCTACGGTATTAATTCCCCTGTTGATTAATATCTGGGCTACAGGTCCTGGCAAATTCAATCCCCAGGCCAGCTTGTTTTTCAATTCCGTTTGCTGAGGATACAGGTACCATCGACTATTTAGTTGTCCTGTTACAGGCATTTATCTTGATGCTCGCTTTCTAATTTAAGTTTTTTGCTCATCTTCCTCAACCTGTCCCGGGCTTTCTTCTGGAGCCAAGTCTTGCTTTGAAATGGCATGACCTGGTTCCTGCTGTAATTCCCCGTCGCCATGACCAGGGTACGTGTTCGATTCCGCCTGCTCTTCTGGTCCTGACTCCCGGGCTTCTGCGGCGGAAACAGCCCGTACTGTTTCGTCTGTCACCGTTACGATATCCTGTTTGCCGGCAGGCTGCTTAGAGAGTTGTTCCACCTGGGCTGAAAGCCTTTCCCGTTCTTTTTCCAGTTCAAAAGACCTGTTTTTGTACAGTTCAACTTCACTGCGTAAGTTTCTTATCTGAAAACTGAACCGGATCTGACGAATCACGCTTAGCAAAAAGATCACCAGTGCACCCAAGATCGCTGCACCTAAAATAACGACGATGGCGGAAACCTCGGCTTTTCCGTAAAGATAGTTTACTTCAATGGGTTGATTGTTAGCAATGGCAAAGATGGCAATAATCAGGCTAAAAATCAACGCTAAAATAACCCCAAACTGGCTCATAATTTGCTCACCTCCAGAATTTTGCTGCACCTGGTCTTATGTCATAATTCGCCATATTGCTTTATTATCCTGTTACTACTCAGCCATTTTCTAATGACACATGCATCGTTGTGAAGCAGGGGGACAGTTCTGTCGCTTTCCCTAAAAGTCGGTCATCCGCTTCGCTCCGGAAGCGGCAGAACCGTCAGCTTCCCTTACAAGTCCCTCTGAGTGTTTCATTATCCTTTAAATAAGGTGAACTATGCTGTCGCTTTTTCCCGACCCTTATCTTCCTTTGACCGCCAGGAAAACCACACGGGACTGGCGACGAAAATTGAAGAATATGTGCCGCTTATAATTCCTACCAGCAGGGCCAGGGCAAAAACCCGCAGGTCCATGCCACCCACAAAGTAATTAAATGCGATGAAAAGCGAGATCAAGACAATGAGTGTTGTTAAGGAGGTATTTATCGAGCGAACCAGGTTTTCATTGATGCTGTCATTGACCAGCTCCTTAAGGGTTCGCTTCCTGCGAAACTTCAAATTTTCCCTTACCCGGTCAAACACAACGATGGTGTCGTTAATGGAATAACCA
>SKMY01000208.1 GCA_007120815.1 Syntrophomonadaceae bacterium
ATTGCCGGTGATGTATGGTTTCAACCGCAACCTTTTGCCTTTATGGCAGACATGGTAACCACGGCCTCACCTTTGGCAACCTACGATGCCAGCCTGTGGGATCTCTTTATCGGGACGGTTCCCGGCAGTATCGGTGAAACATCAGCGCTGGCGCTGATTATCGGCGGTGCCTGGCTTTATTATCGCGGCCACATCGAGTGGAGAATACCCGGTTCTTTTATTGGAATTGTTTTTATCATGGGCTTGTTTGACGGTGGGTTTTCCATGGGCCTTTATCATGTGCTGGCCGGAGGGGTTATGATAGGCGCCCTGTTTATGGCAACAGACATGGTCACATCCCCGGTTACCCCCACAGGTAAGCTGATTTTTGGCTTTGGATGCGGGTTTATTACCATGATTATCCGCATGTTCGGAGCGTACCCCGAAGGGGTTATGTTCGCCATTCTCTTGATGAACAGTTTAACCCCGCTTATTGATAACCTGACTTTACCCAAGAAATTTGGGGAGGTGAAGCAGAGCAATGCGTGATGGTGTAAAAATGGCTGTAGTGCTTTTAATCATTGGTGCGGTTTGCGGCGGGTTTTTAGCGGTCGTGAACAGCTGGACGGCTCCTGTTATTGCCCAGAGAGAGTTTGAGGAATTCCAGGCAACCGTGGGCGCCTTTTTTCCGGAGGTAGAGGAAATCGAAGAAGATGAAATTGGCGACGAGGAATTCTTTATCTGTTACGATGGAGACGGCAACCTCTTAGGGGTTGTAGGCCAGGTCAAGGCCAGTGCGTACGGCGATGAACCCATTCGTTACAACCTGGGTGTGGATGCTGACGGGACCATCATTGGGATGCGCATTGTTTCCCACTCGGAAACGGCCGGTATCGGTACCTTCATCGAAGACGAGGCCTGGCAGCAGGATCAGATCGTGGGCTTGAGTTTCGATGATCCCATTGCAGTAGGGCAGGATGTTGACGCCCGGTCGGGGGCGACGGTCACCGTGCGCGGCATAACCAGCTCGATACGGCGGGTTGTCGATCTTATCGGTGACAACTACCTGGGCTTTGAAGTGGAGACCATGGAAGTTGACGTAACCGCAGTAGCTGACGGCACGTACACCGGAACGGGAACGGGCTTCAAGAGCGAAGTGACCGTTGAGGTGACCGTTAGCGGCGGAGAAATCACCGAGATTGTTATTCTGGACCATGATGACACACCGGCTTTTTGGGATATGGCAGAAGAAGAAACCATTAACCGCATTATCGAAGCCCAAAGTGTAGAAGTGGATGCGGTGTCCGGTGCCACGGCCAGCAGCGTGGGCATTATGGAAGCCGTGTTTGATGCCTTGAATTAATGAAACGAGGAATCTGGAGGTGAAAACAGATGGCAACAATGACTCAAGAGTTTTCCAAGGGGATCTTAAAAGAGAACCCGGTCTTTCGCCTGTTACTGGGCATGTGCCCGATTTTAGCCGTGACCATAACGGCCATAAATGGATTCGGAATGGGCGTCGCTGCGACTTTTGTTATGCTCTGTTCCAACATCGTTGTTTCCCTGATTCGTAACGTGGTGCCCCCCAGGGTCCGTATCCCGGCATATATCCTGGTGATTGCCACTTTTGTTACCGTCACGGACCTGGTACTGAATGCTTTTCTCCCGGCGCTGCATGCCGCCCTGGGGATATTTATCCCCCTGATCGTGGTCAACTGCATGATCCTGGGTCGGGCCGAAGGGTTTGCCCGCAAGAACGGCCTGGGCCGTTCTATTATTGATGCCCTGGGTATGGGTGTTGGATTTACCCTGGCCCTGACGGTTCTGGGTATCGTCCGGGAAGTCCTGGGTTCCGGCACCGTGTTCGGCGCAAATATTACGGGGACGGCCTTTGAGCCCATGGCGGTCTTTGCTTCGCCGCCGGGCGCTTTTATTGCCCTGGGCATTCTGCTGCTTCTCTTTAACGTGGTTTATAAGAAATTGGGTATTGAGTAACATTGAGTAACGCATAAGCCAATCGCAAGCAAAGGAGGTTTAACCATGGATTTAAACCTGGGGGCAATCATTTTTGTGGCCATCCTGGCGAATAATATCGTGTTGAACCAGTTCCTGGGGATCTGCCCCTACCTGGGGGTTACCAAGCGGGTTGAAACATCCTTGGGTATGAGCATGGCCGTGATCTTTGTTATGACCATGGCCGGCATTGTCACCTGGTTCATCTTCAACTTTATCCTGGACCCTCTGGGTGTGCAGTATCTGAGAACCATCGCGTTTATCCTGGTTATTGCATCCCTGGTGCAGCTGGTGGAAATTGTTTTGAAAAAAACCAACCCCACCCTGTTTAAAGCCCTGGGGATTTACCTGCCCCTGATTACAACCAACTGTGCCATCCTGGGGGTAGCCATCCTGAATGTCCAGATGGAGCATAACATCATTCAGACCATCGTCTACGCTATTGCCGCGGCAGTGGGCTTTACCATTGCCATGGTGATTATGGCCGGCATACGTGAACGGTTGGAGTTGGCGAACATGTCAAACCTGCTGCAAGGGGCGGCGGTTACACTGGTTACGGCCGGTATTATGTCCCTCTGCTTTATGGGGTTTGCGGGAATTATGAGCTTATAGGAGGTGGAAAAACATGGATTTGGTTTTGGCGCTCGTGATCATCGGCGGCATGGGCCTGTTTTTTGGTGGGGTGCTGGCTTTTGCTGCCAATAAATTCGCTGTAGAAGAGGATGCCAGGGTTGAGACCATTTGCGATCTGCTGCCCGGGGCCAACTGCGGTGCCTGCGGTTTTCCAGGCTGTGTGGCTTTCGCGGAGCAGGTTGTAACGGGTGCTGCCCCGGTGAGTGCCTGTATTCCCGGGGGGAAAAGCACGTGCGATAGCGTCTGTGAAGTTTTGGGCGTGGAGTCTGTGGCCTCAGAAACTAAAAAGATCGCCGAAGTATACTGTATCGGCAGTCCCGATGTGGCGCCGGATAAATTTGAATATCAAGGTGTCCAGGAATGCAAGGCGGCCCAATCAATGGGCGGTGGTTTTAAGGCCTGCAAGTACGGATGCCTTGGGCTGGGTGACTGCGCCCGGGCCTGCCCCTTTGACGGTGTGGTCATGGGCAAGGATAAACTGCCCAAAATCGACCTGGCACGGTGTACGGCCTGCGGTTCCTGCGTGAAGGCCTGCCCCAGGGATATTATACGCGTTGTTAATGCCGATCGCATTGGAAAAACCGTGCTTTGTAACTCAAAAGACCGGGGGAAAGCGACTCGTCAGGCCTGTGAGGTGGGCTGCACCGGCTGTAAGGCCTGTGTAAAAGCCTGTCCCCGGGAGGCCATCGTGGTCCAGGACAACCTGGCTTACATTGATAGTTCCAAGTGCGACGATTGTGGAGAATGCGTGGAAAAATGCCCGCGCGATATTATCAAAGACGTCAGCAAAGTGCCGGTAGGCAGTTAATACGCACAACCCGGCAATCAGGCGTATTGATGATGAGCATATTGATACGTAAAACGATACGTACTGTGTAGAGAGTCATATTGTTTTGTATAAAAGCTGCCTTGAAGGGTTTGTTAGCCCTGCAAGACAGCTTTTTTTTCGCTCCCCAAACCAGGGGGACGGTTCTTGTGGATCCCCAGAGCCAATGGATCTGTTTTGGGGGGTGATCCACAAGAACCGTCCCCCTGGTTTAACCGTCCCCCTGGTTTATGGTTTGGGGTCCCTCTGGATCGGATAGACCACACTATTTTAACTATATCTATTTGTTTTTTTTATAAGGATTTTTTTTGCTGGATTTTTTCTTAAGAAAAAGATAAGATTGTAAGAGGGAATTTATTTTTTAGCGAGAATGAGTTATCCATATATTTTGACACCAAACCTCACAGCGAAGGATGACCAACATGAGCGAGGATCGATTAACGCATTTTGACGAAAAGGGTCGGGGTCGCATGGTGGATGTTACCGGGAAAAACGTGACCTATCGTCAGGCAACGGCCCAGGCACGGGTCTATATGCTGGAAGAAACCTTGCAGCGTATAAAAGAAGGAAGGGTGGCCAAGGGGGACGTTTTAAGCGTTGCCCAGGTGGCCGGGGTCATGGGTGTGAAGCAAACGCCTTATCTTATTCCCATGTGCCATCCCCTGCTGGTTACGGGAGTCGATTTTGATTTTACCTTCGAGGACAACAATAACTGCCTGGTTATTGAAGCCACGGTAAAACTACAGGGGCAGACCGGGGTGGAGATGGAGGCACTAACCGCCGTGAGTGTGGCGGCACTGACGGTTTATGACATGTGTAAGGCGGTAGACAAAAAAATGGAAATCCGTTCCATTCGATTGGTGGAGAAAAAAGGCGGGAAAAGCGGACATTTCATTAACAGGGAGATGGAAGCATGAGTCTTGGGCGTTACGACCTCACATTCTGGTTCTCTGTGGGTGTATTTTGGGTCTTCTGGATCATCGTCACCGGCTCTGTTCATTATCAATCGTTGCTGCTGGGTGCAGTGATGGCTTTTCTGGTTGCCTGGATGAATAACGACATGTTCTTTAGAAAAGATGAACGATCCTTATTGGACGTAAAGGCTCTGGGGTTATACCTGCGCTACCTGGTTCACCTGATAGGTGCGATTTTTGTGGCGAACATACAGGTGGCCGTCCTGGTGTTAAATCCCCGGATGCCCATATCTCCCGGCATGATTCGCTTTTCGAAGCCCATAAAAAAGTATTTGAACCGGGCTATCCTGGCTAATTCCATCACGCTGACTCCCGGAACATTGACCATTCTTGTTGAAGGCGATCAATACATGGTTCATGCGTTGACACGCAAGAACGCAGAGGATGTCGTTAACTGGGAATTGCTCGATGAGTTGGCGGAAATAGAACAGGCACAGGAGGGGGCATAGGGAATGGAAGCGGTTTATTTGATTGCTTCGATTATGCTCATGGTTCTCACCTTCTTGTGCCTCATCCGTGCTGCCATTGGACCAACAACGGCAGATCGCGTTGTTGCGATTAATGTCATCGGCACAAAAACCATGGTTATTATTGCCCTGGTTTCCTTTATCTCCCGGCAGGAATTTTTCCTGGATGTATCCCTGGTTTACGCGCTGATCGCTTTTGTGTTGACCATCGGGGTAGCCAAATACATGGAAAAAGGTGCCCTGGATTAGATGTGGCCTGTTTAAGGCCTATTTAAGACCGGGACCGGCGTGTTGACATCTTTTATGGAGAAACGTTGATTCTTTTTCAAGGCTGAACGGAAGGACAGGTTTGTTTAGTTGGAGGTGCCATCAATGGTCTTTAATGCCCTATCGACCATCTTAATCTTCAGCGGGGTGTTTTTTTTCCTGGTAGGCGTTTTGGGGCTGCTTAGATTCCCCGATGTCTATACTCGACTGCATGCCACCACCAAGTGCGATACCCTGGGGGCGGGATTAATGTTGCTAGGGCTGGCAATCCAGGGTGAGCCTGTCGTTGCAGGAAAGCTAATTCTAATTATTATACTGATCTGGATCGCAAACCCGACGGCAGCTCATGTTATTGGGAAAGCGTCTTATATAAGCAAAATCCCCATGAAGGAAGACAGTTTTGAGCTGGATGTAACAGAGAAAAAGGGAGTGGACCCATCTTGATTGCCCTACTTGATTTCCTGCTGCTTACCTTTTTAATCGTCTGTGCAATTGCAGTGGCACGCATCCGGGACTTAATCAGTGCGGTTGTAATTTTTGCATCGTACAGTCTTGTTATGGCCATCATCTGGCAGATGCTTGGTGCCCCGGATATCGCCATAACCGAGGCGGCCCTGGGTGGCGGGGTGACATCTTTCTTATTTATTGCCACGATTAGCAAGACAAAACGCATGGAATAGGGAAGAAAAACCTATTTCTATACCCTGTTGTGACCCTGTAGGGCCTTGGCGGTTAATCTGTTCTTTGAGGCCCATAAAAGCCCGGTTGCTGGCATCTTATTGATTGGGAGGGAAACGCGTTGGAAATACATCCCTTAATCGGTGTAGGGCTCATACTGCTTGTTGCATATGTCTTTTTTTACTTGCCCGGAAATAAGATCCGGCAGGTTCTTACGTTGGTTGTCCTGCTCATGATCGGCTTTGCCCTGGTTATAACGGTGGCGGAAATGCCTGAGTTTGGGGCCGCCGATGCGCCTGTGCAAAACGAGGTGGCTGCCCGGTATATCGAGCAAACCACAGAAGATACCGGGGCAGTAAACGCCATTTCGGCTATCATTATGGATTACCGTGCTTTTGACACCCTGGGCGAAGTAACCGTGCTTTTTGTGGCCATCGCAGCAGCGCTGGCCAATTTGAAAGCCCATTAGTATAAAATGGAGTTTCCGCTTCCCCGGTATCGGCTCCGGCTGCTCTTCGCGGAAAGCGCCAGGGCTTAAGTTCAAGCTTCCCGCCGGCCGACCTGCAAACTTAAGCGTCCTGCTACGGTTGCAGGCGGCGGGCGTCCATGCCCGCCGG
>SKMY01000170.1 GCA_007120815.1 Syntrophomonadaceae bacterium
AGGGGGGGGAGGTTGGGGTCGGGAAAGCACCGGTAATCAGCGGACACAAACTTGCTTCGCATGGCCCGGGTGTACTCGTTTACCTCGTCCCAGTGCCGGGTCTCCGGAAGCACCTCCCCGCCTTCTTGAAGCACATCCATCTGCCGCCGGGCTTCATATTCAATGCCCCTGTAAACGGAACGGAAGGAGTTCATGTTTTTTAGCTCCGTTTTTTTGCCGAAAATATGGCTTCCCCGGGGCCTTACGCTGACATTGGCGTCACAGCGCATGGACCCTTCTTCCATTTTACAGTCGGAAATGCCCAGGTAGCGCAGTATGCTGCGCAGTTTCTGTAGAAAGAGACGGGCCTCCTCCGCTGAGCGAATGTCCGGTTCCGTCACAATCTCGATAAGCGGGACGCCGGCCCGGTTGAAATCGACCCGGCTGTAGGGAGAGGATAAAATATCGCCCAGGTGGATTAATTTACCCGTATCTTCCTCCAGGTGAATTTGATGGATACCGATTTTTTTAGTTTCCCCGTTGTATACGATTTCCACGAATCCCCTGGTGCCGATGGGTTGGAAAAACTGGGATATCTGGTACCCTTTAGGCAGGTCGGCGTAAAAGTAATTTTTTCGATCAAAAGAAATATGCCCGGCAATGGTGCAGTTCAGTGCCAGGGACGCCTTTATGGCAAACTCTACGGCCTTCGCGTTCAAAAGGGGAAGGGTTTCCCCGGGAAGCCCCAGACAAACGGGGCACACCTGGGTGTTGGGATCAGCACCAAAAGCGGCGCTGCAACCGCAAAAAAGCTTGGTTTCCGTTAGCAGCTCCACGTGCACTTCCAGGCCCACTACCGTTTCCATTTCGCTCAATTTTTACACCCCCCCTGGCCTTTGTCCGCTGGCACTTGGAACTTCAGTGAACATTCATTTTCTATCCGCAGCGATGTTTTTAACAGGGAAAGCTCGTCTCCAAAACGGCCCATGAGCTGAAGCCCTGACGGCATCCCCGATGCTGAATGCACGGGAAAAGTCAAGGCGGGCAGACCGGCCAGGTTTGCTGCCGCCGTAAAGTAATTCACGGGATCAGGAAGCTGCCACCGGGGTTGGGGAGCATCCAGCAGGGGTGGCGCACAGGGGGTTGTGGGGGTCAGCAGAAAGTGGTAGTGTGCCAGGCAGTCTTCCAGTTCCCGGTTTATTCGTGTACGCATTTTCTGGCTTTTCACATAGTAGTTTTCAACATACTGATCCGAGGAAAACAGGGCGCCGGAAGTTAAAAACTGCTTAAGTTTTGAACTGAAGCCGTCGGTGCGGGTGGAGATGTACATGTCCTGCAGCGACTGCCCATCTCCCCGGAAACCAAAGCGCACGCCGTCAAAATTGGCCAGATTGGAAAAAGCTTCAACGGCGCTAATAGTGGAAGCGGCCAGGTAGGCGTATTGAAAAACCTCCAGGGATACAAACTCAATCACCATCCCAGCCTTTTTTAATGCATCCAGCTGCGCCCTAAAGGCCTCCCGGACGTCAGCATCCATCCCGGGCGCTTCATGCCAGTTTTCCGGAACGGCAGCACGGAAGGTTAGGTTTTCTTCATGGTTCAACCGGTCTTCGAAACGGGGCGCAGGCTCTTTCAGGGATGTTACATCGGCGGGATCTTCCCCCGCAGCGGTTTCCAGGGCCAGGGCCAGATCCCTGGAGTTTCGAGCCATCACACCCGGTTGTGCCAGCGAAGGGGCGTAATCGATAACCCCTTTTCTGGAAATCCGCCCGTAAGAGGGTTTCAGGGCCAGCACGCCGCAAAAGGCAGCGGACTGCCTGGCTTCGCCGCAGGTATCCGAAGCCAGGGCCAGGGATGCCAGGGTAGCCACAGCAGCGGCCGCTCCGCTGCCCGCTGTCCTGTCCGGTTCCCAGGGGTTTTTTACCGTGCCA
Source organism: Syntrophomonadaceae bacterium (assembly GCA_007120815.1). The sequence continues at coordinate 1,911 of SKMY01000170.1, forward strand.
TAATGAGAACTGTTCCCCCAAGACCCCACACCAAACTCTTCCATGTTTGCTTTTCCGACAACGATTGCACCCTGGTTTTTCAAAAGCTCAACCACCCGGGCATGCCAGGGGGGCTCGTAGGCAGCAAGCATCCTGGACCCGCAGGTGGTGGCCAGGTTGGCTGTACAAATATTGTCTGCCAGGACAGTCGTTGCCCCGGCCAGGGGCAAGGTTTTTCCTTCCCGGAGGGCTTCTTTAATCACGGTTACTTCCTGGAAAACTTGCTGCGGTTCAAAAGATATAAAAAGCTGCAGGTTTTGACTTTTGGAGCAAAGAAAAGCAAGGTCCCCGGGCATGTTGTCCAGCAGGTCCGGCTTTTCGTTTACCCGTTCGGCCAATTCACGAAGGGGCAGGTTCATTAAGTCCACGACAAATCTCCTTTCTTTAATAAATGGCGGCGTGTCCGTTGGTTCTTTCATTCACGCCCCTGTTTTATCTGTGTTATTCCTCAACGATTCGGGGAACATGGAAACAGTATTCATCGGCATCGGCCGCATTTTGCAGCGTTTTTTCCAGTGGAAGCGAAGGCGTTTTTTCATCCTTTCGCATCCTGCCCGCCTGATTGTGTCCATAAAAAGTGGCAGGTATATCCTTGAGCACGCTTTCAGAAACGGTGTCCAGCTGTTCCATAAGGGCGAGGCTGGTTTTTAGTACCTGTTCCTTTTCTTCCGCATCCAGGTTTACTCGTGCGTCCAGGGCGGCTTTTTCGATTTGTTCAGGGCCGGTTGTCATGTTTTTCATCCTTTCATCATCATGCCGTGTTCTTTGCTATCTTAATTTTCCACAAAAGAAACTAAAGTCCTTCCATAGCGGCGGATTACCTCTAGAAAACCGCGTTTGTGCTGGTATAAACGTATTTTCTACTTCGGGCAGCGGCTATAATCCCTCTTTAAGTCTGCAGTCAACAAAAAACCGACTGGGGAGCATTTGGTTCACTCCAGGCATCTCAGGCTTCTCGGCCTTTCATTTACTCCAGCGGGGCGGTGGCCCTGGAAAGAAACTTTTTCGGATTCTAGCATATATATAGAAACAGCTTTACATAGATCACATAAAAGAAAGGAGTAAAAGTGTAAGGCGGGCCATTATTTGACAAATATATGTCGCTATTTTATACTATTAACGGAGGAGTACAAAAATCTATACTTAGGGAGCGATTTTAAAAAATGAGTGGTATCGCCGTTTCGTACGGCAGTTCCGAAGAAGCAGACTTAAAGAGGATGCTATCCAAGCTGGAACACCGGGGCGAATTATCCGGAATAGAATCTCTGGATAACATCAGCATGGGCTACCGGAGCAATCACGTTAATCAGCTTATCGGAGATGAAACGCCGGGAGAATCAGACACATTCTCCATCAACGGCAAGGCCTGTGCAGTCTGCGACGGCTACCTGTTCAATGACGAGCTGTTTGACCACGATAACAGCAGTCTGGTTGCTGGCATGTTTCAGGAGAAAGGAACCCGTTTCGTAGAGGACCTGGAAGGAACCTTTGCCCTGGCGGTTACAGACGGCAGTTCTTTTTTAGTCGCCCGGGACCCCTTCGGCATCAAGCCATTATACTACGGTAATGAAAAGGGCACCACGTATTTTGCGTCGGAAATAAAGGAACTGGTAGAAGTCACTGAGGACATCAATGTATTTCCCCCCGGCCATTATTACACCCCCCGTCACGGTTTCCAGCCCTACGGGCAGGTAGCGGGGGAAAAAAGGGTGATAACAAAGGACCCGGAAAAAGCCGCCCGCCAGTTAAAGCAGCTGATGGTTCAAGCCGTGGAAAGACGCTTTCTAGAAAATGAACGGCCCGGAATCCTGCTGAGCGGAGGCCTGGACAGCAGCGTTGTCGCCGCGGCTGCCAGGAACATTACGGAAAACCTGGAAACCTTTTCCGTGGGGCTTTGGGGCAGTCCCGACCTGGAAGCCGCCCGGTTGGTGGCTCGCCACCTGGGTTCTAAGCACCGCGAGCATGTGTACACGGAAGAAGAGATCATGCAGGTCTTAGCCCAGGTCATCTACCACCTGGAGTCTTTTGATGCCCCCCTGGTACAAAGCGCCATTGCCAATTATTTCGCCTCCAAGCTGGCAGCGGAAGCTGGCTGTCATTCGATTTTATGTGGGGAAGGGGCCGATGAACTCTTTGGCGGCTACCATTATGTAAAAGACCTGGGATCCGAAGAAGCCGTGGAACAGGAACTTATGAATATTATCTCCATCGGCCACGCCATGGGCTTTCAGCGGGTTGACCGTATGAACAGCGCCCATTCCCTGGAATCTCACGTGCCCTTTATGGATCAGGATGTGGTGGAATTCGCTGCAGCAGTGCCCCTGGATTGGAAAATATTCGGTAAAGAGCAAACAGAAAAATGGATTCTGCGCACGGCCTTTACCCATGACCTGCCGGAAAAAATAGTCTGGCGTCGCAAGGCCCAGTTCAGCCACGGAACCGGGTGCAACAAAATGATGGAGCAGGTCGCCGAAGCGCGGATATCCGATGAGGAATTTTACAAGGCCCAAAACGAAAACGAAGGCATTATGCTTCGAACCAAAGAAGAATGCCTGTACTACCACATTTTTAAAACCTTTTACCCCCAGGATTCCGCGGCACAATCCGTGGTTCAGTGGTCAAGCCTGGAGGGAGATAACACATGATAATCACGAACGCGATTATCTCATAGGGAACGCAGCAAACCCCGGCCGTTTTCCGGGGTTTGTTTTTTTAAGGACATACAGCGAAGCAGGAATTATGCAAGTTCTGAGGAATATATAACTGCAAAAATATGGAGCACAGCTATTATAATGAAAAACAGCAAACGGTTCCTCATTGTAAATCCAGCCGCTTCCAGCGGAAAGGCGGGGAAAAGATGGCCCCGGGTTAAACAACAGCTCCTGGCCCAAGGGCTTTCTTTTGACTATCAATTGACCGGCGGCCCGGGGGATGCCACCGATTTTGCCCTGCAGGCCCTTCAGCAGGGCTACACCGCGATTGTGGCGGTTGGGGGAGACGGCACACTTAACGAGGTGGCTAACGGCTTTTTCCAGGCCGATGAAATAACCCGCAGCCAGGCCGTCCTGGGGCTCATACCGGAAGGTACAGGAGGCGACTTCGCCCGCCTGATGAATATTCCCCGGGACATTAAGGCCTGTGCGTCTCTGATCGCCCGTGAAGAAACGCACCTTATCGACGTGGCCCATGCCAGGTATCATCTGTCAGGTGGGAACAGCGCAGCAGCCATCACCTCTACCCGTTATTTTTGCAATACCGCCGACGTGGGCCTGGGCGGCGCCACCATTGCCTTAATGCGGCGAATGAGGAAATACCTGGGCGGTTTTTTGTCTTACTACGCGGCCATGGTTTTTTCCATGCTCTTTTATCAAAACCGGGAAATTACGGCGGTGATTGACGGTTGTGAAGCCTGGACGGGGAAAGTGGTTACCCTGGTGGTGGGCAATGGACAATATTTTGGCGGGGGGATGAAGATTACCCCCACGGCGCTGCCCAATGACGGCTTACTGGATGTTCTCCTGGTTACAGACATGAGCAAGACCCGCCTTTTGTTCAACTCTCCCCGGGTCTACAAAGGAACTCACCTGGACATCAAAGGCGTTGAATGGTTCCAGGGGCGTCACATTTTCATTCAATCGGCCCAAAACAATGTACCTTTTGAAATGGACGGTGAATATCTCGGCAGGGCGCCTGTAGAGATTCGCATTCTCCCCGGGGCCCTGCGGTTTATTGTCTAGTACGGCGTTTCCGCTTCCCCGGTATCGGCTCCGGTTATCTTCTCGGAAAGCGCCGGGGCTTAGTTCAAGCTTCCGCCGGCCGACCTGCAAACTTAAGCGTAACGGCTCCGGTTGATCTTCAAGCAAGGCAATAAAAAAGGCCGCCAGTGAGGCGTGCCTTTTTTGAACATGCCTGGTCCTAAAAAACCCTTTATTTAAACTTCCGCCTTGAACGCTTATTAGTCCTGATATTTAAATGAAACGTTTAGCTTAACCCGGAAGAACAGCCTGCCTTCCTCTAATTTAACATCCATCTCTTTTACTTCTGCCACCCGGAGGTCTCTTAAAGACTTCGATGCAGTGTCCACAGCAACACGAGCAGCATCTTCCCAGGATTTTTCACTGGTGCCGATAATTTCAATCACCTTGTATACGCTTTCCATAGTACACCTCCTTTCAACAATTTACTTCTTAACATTTTACATTGCTTTTTTAGGTTTGTCAATATTTCAATAGTTAAATAATTTCGCGCAATTCAAACAATATCTGCTGCTTGTTCCATCGGGAATACAAATTTGGGGCTCATGTTAGGAGAACGGAATATAATGTGATAGAATAAAGATAGTGTATCACGGTTTTTATCCATGAAAGGAGTGTCGATTTGAGTATTGAAAAAGACCTGGAGAAGGTTATGTCCTC
>SKMY01000005.1 GCA_007120815.1 Syntrophomonadaceae bacterium
TCCTTTATGGTCCGTCCCCGCAGCTTCGCTTACAAATAGCCCTGAGCAGTTGCTTTGCAATTAAAATTCGTTACAGTCTTCCCGTTTCCCTGCAAAAAAACCCTCCCCGAAAAAGGGAGGGTTTTTTATCGTGCGCCGCAAGCTGTTTCCGCTTCGCAGCCGTTCATTGCTCACAGCACGCAGGTACTGCTTAGGCACACAGGCTTAAGCGCTTTTTTCAACACGGACAGCGGTAACTTTCAGCTCCGGTGTCTTAGACACGGGATCCAGCGCGTGTCCGGTCAGCACGTTTACAGCAGCCTCTCCAAAGTGGAAGGTCATAAAAACCACACCGCTTGGAACGATATCGGTAATATTCACCCTGGCCTTAATGGACCCGCGGCGGGACGAGATGGTTACCAGGTCACCGTCTTGGATGCCCAGGTTTGCAGCATCATCACCATTGAGCTGCACCAGCTCCTCTTTTCTGTACTCCGATATACTTGCGCTGCGGCGGGTCATGGTTCCTGTGTGGTAATGGTACAGGTCCCGGCCGGTCGTCAGGAGCAGTGGATATTCCTCGTCAGTGGATTCGGCTGAGGGCCTGTATTCAACCGGCACAAAACTGCCTTTACCCTTTGTAAACTGTCCCTTGTGCAGGAACTGGGTGCCCGGGTGATCGGGAGTCGGGCAGGGCCACTGCAGGCCGCCTTCTTTATCAAGACGCTGGTAGCTGATTCCGGCGTAGCTGGGTGTCACTTCAGCAATTTCTTTAAAGACGTCTTCTGCCGTGTCGTATTTCCAATCCAGCTCCAGTTCATCGGCCAGTTCTTTTAAAATGATCCAGTCCGGCTTGGCTGATCCCGGTGGCTCAACAGCCTTGCGAACCCGCTGCACCCGGCGTTCCGTGTTCACAAAGGTGCCGTCCTTTTCGGCAAAAGCCGCCGCAGGCAGAACCACGTCGGCCCGGGATGCGGTTTCTGTCAAGAAAATGTCCTGGACCACCAGGAAGTCTACCTTGTCCAGGGCCTCGTGCACATGGGTCAGGTCCGCATCGCTGATTGCCGGGTTTTCACCCATGATATAAAGCACCTTTAGTTCATCTTTGATAATGGCATCAAAAATCTCGGGGACAGTCAGCCCTGGCTCGGGATTTAGTTTCGCTCCCCAACTCTTTTCATACTTGGCCATAACTGCATCATCACCAACTTTTTGATAGCCGGTAATCACGACGGGCAGGGCTCCCATGTCGCAGGCACCCTGAACATTGTTCTGCCCCCGCAGGGGGTTTACACCGCTGTTGAGTTTGCCCAGGTTGCCTGTTGCCATGGCCAGGTTGGCAATAGACAGAACGTTGTTGACCCCTTTGGTATGCTGGGTAACACCCATGGTATAGTAGATCCCTGCGTTTTCCGCTTCGCCAAACAAGCGGGCAGCTTTGCGGATCTCTTCTGCCGGGACCCGCGTAATGGTTTCAACGTACTCCGGGGTATATTTTTTTACGGTCTCCGCGACGGCTTCAAACCCTTCCGTCCGCTCTTCGATGAATGCTTTGTCTACCAAGTCTTCCTCAATAATCACGTTGAGCATGCCGTTTAACAAGGCTTCGTTGGTTCCAGGCAGCAGCTGCAGGAAAACATCGGCATGTTCCGCCAGTTCAATGCGCCTGGGGTCGGCGACTATCAGCTTCGCACCTTTTTTCTTGGCTTTGCGCATCCGGTAGCTGATAACCGGATGGGTTTCCGTGGTGTTTGAGCCGATGACAAATAATGCCTCGACATTTTCCACTTCCCCGATGCTGTTGGTCATCGCTCCGCTTCCAAATGTTGTAGCCAGACCGGCTACGGTGGGGGCGTGTCAGAGACGGGCACAGTGGTCGATGTGGTTGGTACCCAGGATTCGCAGCAGCTTCTGGAACAGGTAATTGTCTTCATTGGAAGCACGAGCAGATGCAAGCCCCGCTATTTCAGTGGGCCCGGCTGCTTTCAGTTTACCGGCCACGGTCCGCAGCGCTTCTTCCCAGGAAGATTCGACCAGCTCTCCATTTTTCCGGATTAAGGGCGTCTTCAGGCGATCGTCGTTTTTAAGAAAGCCCATACCAAAATGGCCCTTCACACAGGTGTGTCCCTGGTTAACCGGGCTTTCCTTGTCGCCGACGACTTCTACAACCTGGTTGTCTTTCACAAAGAGTTCCAGCCCGCAACCCGTCCCGCAGTAGGGACAAACGGTCTTCACCCGGGAAAAATGCCAGCTGCGGCCTCCCCGTACGCTCTCCTTGGGAATCAGAGCCCCAACGGGACAGGCATCGACGCACATCCCACAGAATACACAGGTGGATTCTTCCAGGGGATCGTCAAAAAAGGTCGTTACCTTAGAGTCAAATCCCCGGTTCATAAATTCCACAGCACCGGCGCCGTTGATTTCATGGCATGTGCGCACACACAGTCCGCAAAGGATACACTTGTTCATGTCCCTGACAAAAAACGGGTTGGTGTCATCGAGTTCGTGCTCAACTCTTTGCCCTTTGTATTCACTTTCTGAGATCCCGTAATCATAACAGTAATCCTGCAGCTTACAGCTGCCAGTTTTTTCACAGATCAAGCAGTCTTGGGGATGGCTGCCCAGCAGTAAGCTGAGGTTGGCCTTCCTGGCCTCGTGCACCCGCTCCGTATCCGTTTGCACCACCATGCCGTCTGCCGCGGGAGTACAACAAGAAGCCACCAGTGCCCGGGCTCTTTCCACTTCAACAACACACATGCGGCAGGCCCCTACCTGGGTGAGCTGGGGGTCGTAACAAAAGTTGGGAATCTGAATCCCAAGCTGTTCAGCCGCCTGGAATATTGTCGATCCCGGTTCTACCTCTATTTTTTGTCCATTTATAGTTAAAGAAATCATCCATTTCCCTCCCTTACCTAGTTATTTCGTTTTCACGGCATCAAACTTGCAGCGGTCCAGGCAAGCCCCACACGCAATACATTTTTCATCGATAATCACATGAGGCTCTTTCTTCTCGCCCTCAATGGCATCGGCCGGACACACTTTCTTGCAGGCCCGGCAGCCGGTACAGGCTTCCGCATCGATATAATAAGTGAGCAGTTCCTTGCACTGCCCTGCAGGACAGCGGCGGTCAAAAATATGGGCTTCATATTCGTCCCTGAAATAACGCAGGGTGGTGAGAACCGGATTGGGTGCCGTTTGCCCCAGCCCGCACAGCGAGCTATCTTTAATCGTCTTGGCAGCCTTTTCCAGTAACCCGATATCGCCTTCTTCTCCCTTGCCCTGGGTGATACGCTCCAGGATCTCCAGCATACGCATGGTCCCTTCACGGCACGGCGTGCATTTACCGCAGGATTCGTTCTGGGTGAAAGCTAAAAAGTAGCGGGCCAGGTCCACCATACAGGTTTCTTCATCCATGACCACCAGTCCACCGGAACCCATCATGGCCCCAACGGCCGTCAGGGAATCGAAATCCACGGGCAGATCCAGGAGCGATTCCGGCATACATCCGCCGGAAGGGCCACCGATCTGGACCGCTTTATACTTTTTGCCCCCCCGAATCCCTCCGCCGATATCGAAGACAATTTCGCGGATGGTGATACCCATGGGTACTTCGCAAAGACCGGTGTTGTTTACATTACCGGTGAGGGCGAAAATTTTTGTTCCCTTGCTCCCCTCGGTTCCCACGGAGCTGAACCAATCGGCGCCCCGGCGCAGGATAAGGGGAACATTGGCAAAGGTTTCCACGTTGTTAATGCAGGTTGGTTTACCCCAAAGCCCTTTTACAGCCGGGAACGGCGGCCTGGGACGGGGCATCCCTCTTTCCCCTTCGATGGAAGCCAGAAGGGCCGTTTCTTCACCGCAAACAAAGGCGCCGGCACCTTCCTTAATATTGACTTTAAAATTAAAACCCGTATTCAAAATGTTATTTCCAATTAAGCCGTATTCTTCAGCCTGTTGGATGGCCGTGCGCAGGCGGTTAATGGCCAGCGGGTATTCGGCCCGCACATAGATATAAGCTTCATCGCTCCCAATGGCCTTGCCGGCGATCATGACACCCTCCAGGACGGCATGGGGGTCGCCTTCCAGCACACTCCTATCCATAAATGCCCCGGGGTCCCCCTCGTCGGCATTACAAACCACGTATTTTTTATCATCCTGGCTCCTGAAAGCAAATTCCCATTTCATTCCTGTGGGGAAACCGGCCCCCCCCCGACCCCTCAGGCCGGAGCTTTTGACCTCGTTAACCACGTCCATGGGCTCCATGGTCAAGGCCTTTTTTAGGCCGAGGTATCCACCGCGAAGAATGTATTCATCTATGTTTTCAGGGTCAATCACACCGCAGTTGCGCAAAACCAGGCGGTTTTGCTTTTTGTAAAACATGATGTCCTCGTGGGACGTAATGATTTCATTTGTGACCGGATCTTTGTAAAGCAGCCGCTCGACAATATTGCCCTTTACCAGGTATTCTTCCACCAGTTCCGGCACATCCTCGGCCATAACTTCACAGTAGAAAATATCTTCGGGAAATACGATAAAGATCGGGCCTTTTTCACAAAAACCGTGGCAGCCGGACATGATAATGCGCACCTTGTCCTGCAGGTTGTGTTTACTTAATTCCGCTATCAGGGCGTCTTGAACTTCAACGGCCCCTGAGGAGATACATCCGGTTCCTGCACAAATTAGAATATGTTTTTCGTACAATTTTTTCCCTCCCTCCGTATGATCTGTGTTTAATGCTTCAAATAACCCGGACTGTGGGCCAGCTTCTCGATGATGGCTTTACGCTTGGCGGCGCAGTCATCGTTTTCATGGCATAGAGGCCCTGAAAGACAGCATTCCACGAACTGGTCACAGCGTTTTTCTTCACTGTTAAAACATTCTTCACAGCAGTGATCAATAAATTTTTCCATTGGCTCCACTCCCCTTTCCAGGCGACCTAAAAGCTCTCCAAGATACCCTTAATCTTATCTGTTGTAAGCTTGCCAAATGTCTTATCGTTGACCATCATAACCGGCGCCAGGCCGCAGGCTCCAATACAGGCAACCTCTTCATAGGTGAACTTCATGTCCTCCGTTGTGCCTCCTACGTCAACACTCAGGTTTTGCATAATCTCATCCGCTACCTTGGATACTCCGCGGACGTGGCAGGCCGTTCCACGGCAAAGCCGAATAATGTTTTCACCGCGCGGGTTAAGGTGAAACTGGGCATAAAAAGTGGCTACTCCAAACACCTTGCTGGTTGGAATACGCATCCGCTTGGAAACGTACTCCAGGGCCGGCCTGGGCAGATAGCCATACTCATCCTGGACTTTTTGAAGGACTGGAACCATAACGCCCTTCTTATCCAGGAATTCCTGTAAAATGCCCTCACAACGTTCCGGGTCAAATTCTTCTTCCATGGATACCGCTCTCTCTTCACATTCGCACAAGACCATAACCTCCTTTTGCGCCATTTTATTTTTATAATGATTACAAACCTTTAAATATTTCTCCTTGAGACTGAAATAATCCTGCCTGACCCCTATGCAATTGAGAAAAAAGTATCATGTAGGAACTTACCTTAACTGTATTCTGAAGGCCCCACGTGAACATTGATATAATCAATATCATCCCGGGTGCTCAAAAGCTTTTCTTCCACGTCATGGGCTACGTTGTGACCCTCTTCAACAGTCAAACCGCTGTCCACACCTATCTCTAAGTCTACTAACAGGCAGGGACCGCTGCTCCTGGCCCTGACCTGGTGAATTTCTTTTACCCGGGGAACCCCCAGGGCAATGGAACAAATTTCATCCAGGGTATCGGGAGAACAGGCGCCGTCCATGAGCTCCCGACCCGATTCTTTCGCGATTCCCAGTCCCATACGGATAATCAAAACCGCTACGGCCGCTCCCGCCAGCGGATCCAGGTAATACAGCAGCGGGTAACCCAGGTACGCACCCAACAGAGCGCCTCCGATGCCCAAAAGCGCTGCAGTGGAGGAGAGCACATCGCTGCGGTGATCCCAGGCATTGGCAATGATTGCCCTGGAATTCACTTTTTTCCCCAGTGCCAGCATATATCGGAACAGAATTTCTTTTATCACGATGGATATGAGGGCGGCAACCAGAGCAAAAGAGCCCGGTGCCTGCTCAACACCTTCCCACAGGCAGCTCATCGATGACAGGAACAGGTAGCCGCCGGTGGCGATAATGATGATACCCACAATGTTCTGAGCCAGGGTTTCCGCCTTGCCGTGGCCATAAGGGTGACAGTCGTCGGCAGGCTTGTAACTTTCCCTGAGCCCAAACAATACGATTATATTGACCA
>SKMY01000180.1 GCA_007120815.1 Syntrophomonadaceae bacterium
AAAGTCACAAGCTTTAATTAGTTAGGGTAAAGAATGATTTTGCCGCACTGTCCTGACTGCATAATTTTAAATGCTTCTTCAAACTGTTCTAGTTTAAATTGATGAGTTATAACCGGGCTGACGTCCAAAATACCATTTAATAGAGCAGATGTTTTGTACCAGGTTTCAAATATCTTTCTGCCGGTAATGCCCGCCAGTGTAACACCCTTAAATATTATCTCGTTAGTCAAATCCAGACAAATATTTTCCTCGGGAAGGCCCAGCAGAGCTACTGTTCCGCCGTTTCTTACGGTTTTTAGCCCTTCCTGCAGGCTTTGTTTACTGCCGCTCATTTCTACCACAATGTCAATTCCGTCTCCCCTGGTTTTCATCAAAACTTCCTCAACAATGTTATGCTTTAATGGATTTATGGTATGGTCGGCTCCCATCTGTTGGGCAATTTTTAAACGGTAATCATTTATGTCCACGGCTATTATCCTGTAAGCGCCCAATACTTTTGCCACCCCCACAGCAAAAAGGCCGATGGCCCCACATCCGGTGATTAAGACGTTTTTCCCCGTAATGTCAGTAGATGCAGCAGCCATTACCGCATTACCTACGGGGTCCTGCAGGCAGGCGACTTCCGGTGAAATCCCCTGATCATTTCTCCACAGGTTGGATTCCGGAACCCGTGCATATTCCGCAAAGCATCCGTCAAAATCCACTCCCTGGATAGTGTAATCCCTGCAGATATGCGATTGGCCTGTTCTGCACTGATAGCACTGTCCGCAGATTTTATGACATTCCAGGCTGATATAATCCCCCTTGTGCCAGCTTTTTACAGCTGCCCCAACCTTAACAATAATGCCGGACATTTCATGCCCTATAACCACGGGAGTTTTCATTCTGGATGCAGCCCATCGATCCCATTTGTAAATATGTAGATCAGTGCCGCAGATGGAGGCGGCTAACACTTTTACTATTACATCATGAGGCCCCGGCTGGGGAATTTCAATATTTCTAATAACAGCTCCCGGGGCAGGTTTTTCCTTAACCAATGCTTTCATCATTCTTTTCATCGTTAGTTCCTTTCTATCCTATTTTGTAGTAAATTATTCTTTTCTTTAGATTTTAGCTGCGGGGACATGGCATGGTAAAATCCTCTGTAAAAGTCCCCTTTCCTTAATATATTCTGTACCGGATGCAGTGTGCAGATTGTTATGGATAAGATGAGATAGTATGACATCACGTAGGAAGAATCAAAATAGCTAAAAATAGTAACTAAATAAAATTTTTGTTATAATGATTTTATATTGGCAAAAGGGGGTTTTAATAATTTTCATAGTCAGCTTTTAAAGTTGTTAAGGAAATGGTTCTTCTGACAATCTGTCAGTTGTCCGGGTAGGTTCCTCTGTGCATTTCCCAATTTGTGTGATAATGAGGTGTCATTTTGAACAAATATATGAAAGCCGCCTACAACGAGGCTTTGAAAAATATTGAAGGCTATGAGGGAGGGCCCTTTGGCGCTGTTATTGTAAAAGACGGTGAGATAATAGCTGCGGCAAATAATCAAGTGCTTGCCACCAATGATCCCACCATGCATGCCGAAATTGCAGCTATCCGCATTGCCACTAAAAAACTAGGCCGGTTCAGTCTCCACGACTGCAGGATTTATGCAACCTGTGAACCTTGTCCTATGTGTATGGCAGCTATTATCTGGGCTAAGATCCCTAAGTTGTATTATGGTGCAAACAGAAAGGATGCTGAATCAATCGGGTTTGATGATAATTATATTTATGAGTTTATAAAAGGTACCGCAGTGGAAAAAAGTACTTCTGTTGAAGTTTTAAATCGGAATGAATGTATAGGGTTATTTGATAAATGGATGAAAAAGGAAGATAAGGAAATGTATTAATTGATTTAAAGGAGAGGAAGGGAGTGGGAATTACGGGGACAGTATACTTAATTTCACTTAATTTCAGTAAAGTTAATTAAAAGATACTATAATCTTTAAATATCAAACAATATTTAACTTTTTCTTTTCCCAACGCATATAGCGAAGGTAGGCTTCCCCAATAGCACCTGCCAAAGATTCTTTTAAAGTCGGTACTGCTATTAAATGAATGTGATTTGGCATGAGGCAGTATGCCATATTGCAACTTTCCAATGGGAGTACAATTGTCGCCATTGATTTAAGGTATTCCTGATTACCCCCTTTGCAAAAAAGCACCTACCATTCCAAAAACATTAATTGATTGCCTTCCCGTAATTCTATTGTTACAGATGATGTAAACGTAATAACCTGCCAGAGAATCGTTACGATAAATAATTAAGTAAGGTGTCCCCATGTTTCCCAACAATGGAAAAATAGTATTGACATTTAAGATTGCATTAGTGTATTATTTACTTAATACACTAATGCATCTTTTATTTTACCCAAAAATGGGGTGTAACATGGACTTTAACAGTGCAAGACCAATATATCAACAAATTAAAGAAATTATCAGCCGGGAGATTGCCCGGGGGGATCTACATCCTGGAGATAAAATGACTTCCCTGAGAGATATGGCCCTTAAGCTCAAGGTGAATCCCAACACGGTTCAGCGGGCATATCGGGAATTGGAAGAAGAAGGGATTCTTTTTACCCGCCGGGGCCAGGGGACATTTGTTACGGAAAAAGGGGAGAGAGTGCTGGAACTTCGTAAAAAAATGGCTAAAGAGGGGGCTATTGCTTACCTGGAAGGGGCTCGGGCCTTGGGCCTTAACAGCAGGGAGAGCATCAGGCTTTTAGAGGAATTGTTGAAGGGAGAGGAATTATAGTGGAGGAAACCATAAGGACGGTAAATCTTAGCAAGTTTTATGGCAGAGTTACTGCTTTAAAGGATATAAACATTCAAGTACGGAAGGGGTCTGTAGTAGGCCTTCTAGGACCCAACGGCAGTGGAAAGTCCACCTTTATGCGTTTGGTGGCAGGGCAGAGCAGGCCTACCCGGGGAGAGATATATGTGAAAGGCTTGAAACCCGGGGCAAAGACTAAGGGACTGGTTTCCTATTCACCGGAGGAAAATCACCTGTATCCCTGGATGAAGGTAGAGGAGATGGTACATTTTTTCAGAGACTTTTTCCCCTCTTTTAAAGAGCAAAAAACTTGGGATCTGTTGAAATATATGAAGCTGCCTATGGACAGTTATATATCCGGGCTGTCCAAGGGAATGGCCGCACGGTTGAAGTTAGCTCTGGCCTTAAGCTGGGGTGCGGAGCTGGTAATCTTAGATGAACCCTTGTCGGGAATTGACCCGGCATCCCGGGAAAAAATAATTGAGGGGATTTTGATGGACTATAGGACCGGGGAAAATACCATGGTTATAACTACCCATATTGTTGACGAGATTGAGCCACTGCTAAACCAGGTGATTTTCTTGAGAGAGGGAGAAGTTTTTCTGGAGGGAGAGCCGGATCAACTGCGGGAACATTACGGTTATTCCCTGGATCAAATCTTTCGGAGGGAACTGGCATGAATAATTTAAGAAAAATGTACCTGACAGAATTGAAAAGCGAGAGGGACTCTATTGTGGGTCACCTGGTTATTATTGCTGCCTTATGTTTGATTTTGCTGCTTTTGTCAAGGGGGGGGGAAGCCTCTATGATATCCTCAATTTCTGTCGTGCCCTTATCTCTTATGTTCTTTTGGTATATTTTTTACAGTTTTGATATACTGCATCGGGAGTGGAAGGAAAATACCGTTTCCCTTTTTCTTAGTATTCCTATGAAAATAGAATACCTTCTTTTATCCAAGATGCTGGCTCTATTAACTACTTACCTGATATTGACCATGGCTATTACAGTGGGTATGGCTTTAATATGCGGGATAAGCTTTGGTAGCCTGGCAGCATTTATCGATGGGTTCCTGGTGGGATTGTCTGTAATTGTACACAGTCTTACCCTTCTTGTTCCTCTCACCCCTGCTGTTTTTTTAATATATTTGAGTGGAGTTTCTTTTATCCAATGGGCTTCCATTGTAAGGGCCATAGTGGTGGTCATCCTATTTTCACTGGTTTATTTCGGCGGCCGGATAGCTTCATTGGTTTTTGGAGCAGCCGCCATATCTCTAGATTTTCCTCATACCATAAGCAATGGTTCCCAGAGTCTAAGCATTGCCATGGCATCTATTCCAATTTATTTGATTTTTACAGCCTGCCTGGTGGGTATCCTGGGGTTTTTCTTCAGCGTCAGACTCCTGGAGGAACGGCCCCGGCCGTAACATTCTTTTGGGGTCAATAGACATCTGAGGGCTGAGATAAATTTTAAAAACTGACTATTAAGTTAGCTCAGAAAAGAAAAAATAATAGAGGGCACCCAAAAGAGTGCCCATCCAAATAATAATGGATTTGATAATGAGGTAGCCATCTAGTTTAGAAACTCATGCTTTGCTTCCTCAATAATCTCAATAAGCCCGTTTATGACTTCTGTTTGCTTTTCTTTGGTTATATAAAGAACATGTGTTTCATCTGGATTTAGTTTTTTTAGGTCGACAAATATCAACTTTTCTTCTCTCAGGACAAAGACGAGGCCTTTGAATGGATTATCTCTTGTCTCACTGCTTGCAGATAAATTAATTTGGTAATTGATTTGATTTGCGAACACTTCCTGATTCTCGAATATTTCCTGTACCTGTTCCAAAGATAATTTTTCGACTTTTATGCCTTTTAGAAGGTCTAGCACCGCCTCTACCAGCTCTTTGTTATTAACATCAATATTGTATGTGTCGCCCGTATTAAGAATGTTTCCAGAGATTACTTCCCCTCCTTGAGCTATTACATCAAAATACATACTATCAATTTTTTCTGAATCGATTATAAGCTCATTGGAGTAGGTATCGGAAGAACAACCTGTAATAGACAGAATGAGCAACAGAAACACGAATAAAACAATGCTTTTTTTCATTGCCTCACCTCAATAGTTTTATTTTCATAAAATCCTTAATCATCGGAGAATGCTTTCCTCTACTTGGTACACTAACATTATTTGGATGTTATTTCAAGATATTTTTACTTGCTCAGGGTACATCGGTCAAAGCTGAATAAGTAATTGTCTTGCTAACCGCACAGCAAACTAAAAGCCTGTAAAACAGAGCATCCTTGAATTTTCTCCTGTTGAAGCGATAGCAAAATTCATTCAAATAGGCTTGCAGGTGCTTTTTATCCAGACCGTGGAATGTCCCACCAACAAAAGCTTTTGCGTTGGAAATGAGAGTGTGCATCCAATGAAGATGGTCAGGATTGTCCTTGGCATTAAACTCTTTGGGCGCATGGACATATCCCCGTTTTGAGAGAACATTGTAAGAACGGTACAAATCCGTAGGGATAATGGCTCTTTCCTTAATGTTTTGCTCGGCAAACTTGGCTATGGTCTGTCGTTGTAAGTTTTCAACCACTTGCATTTTCACATTTACGGGGGTGCCTCTGGGTGTAAGAGACAAGCCAATAATTACCTTGGTTTTTTCAGTCCCACGGCCACGCTTTCCGCCCTCTGTCGGTGCACCAAAGAAAGCATCATCAATCTCAACAATGCCTTCCAATTGATACATTGCATCCCTGTCACCCATTGCCTTGCGGATTTTATGCAGCATTAGCCACGCTGTGGGATAGCTGACTCCGATTTGACTGGCAAGGTGGTTTGCTGATACTCCTCGCTTGTCGTGAGCTATCAGGTAAATGGCTAAAAACCATTTGACCAAAGATGTCCTGGTCTTCTCAAAGACAGTGCCAACAAGGACAGTAGTCTGATGCCTACAACTTTTGCACTCATAAACAGGTAATTTCCTTGTGATGGTAAAGCAGTCTTTGTGGTCACACTTTGGGCAGCGGAATCCGTTTGGCCATTTGAGCTTTCGTAGGTACTCGTGACAGTTCTTCTCGGTTCGGAATTTGTGTTGGAAGCTTACCAGATTAAACTTTTGCACAGAACAACACCTCGACAAGTGTTCATAATGATATATCATACCTTATTGAATGATTGTTGCAAAGTTATTCTGAGCAAACTTGATAGTCAGTTTTTAAAAAAGACATAGGTTAACATTTCGTGGGGTTCACAAAGGAGAGCGGTTATGTCTAATTTAAAAAATCTGTATTTAAAAGAATTGAACTACTCCCACTTAACCTCTTAGAGGTTTGAAGAGGGAGATTCCGGCTATCTAACCAGAACCAAGCATCCCGTCAACAAGGGCTTGTAGGCAAATATGGTAACGTAAACACGCTACGCAGAAAAGGGTATTAAGTATTCTCCCTCTCCTGTTAGCTCTA
>SKMY01000248.1 GCA_007120815.1 Syntrophomonadaceae bacterium
ACCGGCACCGATACCCAGGGTTTGTTCTCTCTTGGCTACAACAATGGCATTGGAGTTTACATGCCTAACTGTTTTTAGGGCAAAAATTAAATCTTTCACTTCCTGGTCCGTTGGTCTCCTTGAAGTGGCTGCGCGCCATGTTTCCGGATTGTATTGCTCAACGGAATCCTCCTGCAGTAAAAGCCCTCCGCTTACTTTTTTCAAGTCCATTCCTTTTTCAGGATAATCGGATAATAACGGAATGGTCAACAAACGGATGTTTTGTTTCTTTGAGAGAACATCCAGGGCTGCAGGGGTAAAGGAGGGAGCAGCAATCACTTCCAGGAAAATATCTGACATTTTCCTGGCTGTCTCTTCATCCACATCCCGGTTCAAGGCAACAATGCCGCCAAAAATTGAAACCGGGTCGGCGTCATAGGCCTTTTGGTATGCATCGTAAAGCGTATCCGACGAACCAACACCACAGGGGTTGGCATGCTTTACCGCAACGACCGTGGGCCCCTGGAATTCTTTAACCAGTTCCCATGCTGCATGCAGGTCATTGATATTATTGAAAGACATTTCTTTTCCCTGAAGCTGACGGGCACCGGCAATGGTTTCAGGACCCGGGAAGGGTTCCTGATAGAAGGCTGCTTTCTGGTGGGGGTTTTCACCGTAACGAAGTTCCTGGGATCTCCTGTAGGGTAAAGACAGGTACGTTGGGAAGCGTTGGTCTTGTTCATTGTCTAGCTTTGACCGGAGATAATTTGCAATAATACTATCATAGTAGGCCGTGTGGGCAAATGCCTCTACGGCCAGCCTGTAGCGTGTGTTAGGGGAGAGATCCACCTTGTTCCGCAATTCCTCAATCACAACACTGTAATTTGACGGTTCTACAACCACGATGACATCCTGATAGTTTTTTGCCGCGGCACGCACCATGGTGGGCCCGCCAATATCAATATTCTCAACGGCTTCTTCCAGGGATACACCTTCTTTAGCCACCACTTCGGCAAACGGATAAAGATTCACCGCCACCAGGTCAATGGTGCCAATGGAATGTTCTTGCATTTGCTTCACATGTTCCTCCACGCTCCGCCTTCCCAGGATGCCGCCATGAACCAACGGGTGAAGCGTTTTAAGCCGTCCGTCCAAAATCTCGGGGAAACCGGTTATCTCACTGATATCTTTTACTGCTAACCCGGCTTCACGCAAAGCCCGGGCCGTACCCCCGGTAGAGATAATCTCCCAACCCATGGCTTTAAGCTCCTGGGCAAACAAAACAACCCCCGTTTTGTCAGAAACACTGATTAAGGCTTTTTTATTCTTCATAGTACGATACACCTTCTCCCTTTAACGATTAGTTTGCCCTGAATAAACAACTGTATGGCCTTCGGATAGAGTCGGTGTTCCACCTCGTGAATGCGCTGTTGTAGAGCGTCCTCGTCATCGGTTTCAAGCACCGGCACCGCTTCCTGCAGTATGACAGGCCCCGTATCCAGGCCTTCATCGACAAAATGAACGGTGCATCCGCTTACTTTAACACCGTAATCCAGTGCCTGCTTAACTCCGTTCAGGCCAGGGAAAGACGGCAGCAGCGAGGGATGAATGTTCATTAAACGCCCATGAAAACGCTGCACAAAAAGTGGAGATAACAGCCGCATAAATCCGGCCAGGAGCACGAGTCCAATCTCCCGTTCCTCCAAAATAGAGCATACGGCGTCATCAAACTGCACTCTCCTGCTATATAAGTTTGGGTTTATGTAAATCGCTTCAATGCCGTGATTTTGAGCTCTTTGTAGAGCAAAAGCGTTTTCCTTGTCGCTGATGACCGTTTTGACCTTACCATTGATATTGCCCTGTTCTACGGCGTTTATTATGGCCTGTAAGTTGCTCCCATTACCGGAAGCCAACACTGCCAGGTTCAACGGTTACCCTCCTTTCTCATTGTACTTTACATAGGGGGAACGACCTTCGGCTAATTCTACCTTTCCGATCTCCCAAGAGTCGAGCTCCATTTCTTTTAACTGTTTACGGGCACCTTCAAGGTCATTCCTGGCGACAATGAAAACCATACCGATACCCATGTTAAAGGTACGGAACATCTCCTTTTCGGCAATGCGACCTGCCTGTTGAATCAGGTTAAAAATTGGCGGGATCTTCCAGGCACCTTTCTGAATAAAAGCCACTGTCTCTGCCGGTAAAATCCGCGGTAAATTTTGAGTCAACCCGCCGCCTGTAACGTGTACGATCCCTTTTATCTCGGTTTTATCCAGCATGGCCAGCACGTAAGGAACATAAATCCTTGTAGGTCGAAGCAGTTCTTCACCCAGGGTGCAACCCAGCTCCGGCACATAGTCATCCAGCTTAAAACCGGCATGCTCCAGGAGCACTTTACGGATGAGGGAAAAACCATTGCTGTGGACCCCCGAGGAAGCCACGCCCAAAAGGCGGTCCCCCGGTTTTACATTCTCTCCCGTGATAATCCGGTTTTTATCCACAACCCCCAGGGCAAACCCGGCAACGTCGTATTCTCCCTCGGGATAAAACCCGGGCATTTCAGCGGTTTCTCCGCCTAAAAGCGCACACCCGGCCTGCTGGCATCCGTTAACAATCCCGGAAATGACGTCTTTCAAAACGCGATTATCCAGGCGGCCTGTAGCCAGGTAATCCAAAAAAAACAGGGGTTCGGCACCCTGAACAACCAGGTCATTAACACACATGGCTACGGCATCGATGCCCACCGTGTCGTGCCGGTCCGTAGAAAAGGCAATTTTTAGCTTGGTGCCTACACCGTCGGTGGCTGCAACCAGAACAGGTTGGCGGTATCTGGAAAAGTCCGGCTTGAAAAGGCCGGCAAACCCCCCGAGGCCTGTCAATACCTCGGGGCGGTGGGTTTTTTGAACCATGTCTTTGATATCTAAAACGAGCTTCTCTCCGGCATCAATATCAACACCCGCCGATTTATAATCAAAACTTTTTGATTGTGTCATAGGTCTGCTCACCCTCATTTGTAATGGGATAATGACCGGAAAAACAAGCGGCACAAAGCTCGCCTTCTAATAGCCCCGTAGACTCAATCATGTTGTCGTAACCCAGGTAGCCTAAAGACGTCGCTCCCACCTGCCGGCGTATTTCTTCCACCTGTTTATAAGAACCGATAAGCTCCTCGTACGTGCGCGTATCAATGCCATAAAAACAGGGGGCAATTACAGGAGGGGAGCTGATCCTCAGGTGCACCTCCCGGGCGCCGGCTTTAAAGAACATGTTCACCAGTTTCTGGCTGGTGGTGCCCCGCACGATCGAATCGTCGACAACCACCACGCTTTTCCCCTCGATAACCTTGTAAATTGGGTTTAGTTTAAGCTGCACCCCTACGCTGCGGATCGCCTGGCTGGGTTGAATAAACGTCCTGCCAATATATTTGTTTTTAATCAATCCTAATTCATAGGGAATGCCCAGTTCTTCAGCATATCCGGAAGCCGCTGACAGGCTGGAGTCAGGAACCCCGGTTACCAGGTCGGCTGCAGCCGGCTGCTCCCTGGCCAGCCTCCTTCCCAGCTCTTTCCGGACCAGGTGAACATTTTTTCCGTGAATATTACTGTCCGGCCTGGCAAAATAGATATATTCAAAAACACACAAAGCCCTTCTTCCTGAAGGCAAAAACTGCCTGCTGGTCAAACCCTTTTGATCTATAATAACCATTTCACCGGGCTCTATATCCCGAACCATTTCTGCCCCAATCGTGTCAAAGGCACAGGTTTCCGAGGCCAGCACATAGTGGCCCTTCCATTTCCCCAGGGAGAGGGGGTGAATACCGTGGGGGTCGCGCACACCTACCAGGCTGTTTTCATTCAGGAAAAGAAAGTTGTATGCCCCGCGCAGATATGGAAGAGCGGATGTTAATGACGCTTCCAGGTCTCCATACCCGTAACGGGCAATCAGGTGAGCGATCAATTCGCTGTCCGTAGTGGTTTGAAAAATTGAACCCTGGTCCTCCAGGTTATCTCTCAGATCAAGGGCGTTAATAAGATTTCCGTTATGGACGACGGCCAGGGAACCATGCCTGTATTCAATGAGTAGAGGTTGGGCATTTTCAGGACGCCCTCCACCGCTGGTGGAATAACGCACATGACCCACGGCAGCAACTGAGGGAACATTTTTCATGGCTTCCAGGTCGGGGAGAACTTCCGATACCAGGCCCACTCCCTTTTTCAAATGGATGCTTTTCCCGTCACTCAAAGCGATACCCGCGCTTTCCTGACCGCGGTGCTGCAACGCAAACAAGGCGTACCCGGTTAAACGGAACAGGTCCTCTCCAGGCGCAAATATTCCAAAAACCCCACAAGCCTCCTCCATTCGGTCTTCGTCAAACGGCCTACATTGAACGTTTGAAATACCCTGGCATTTGCCATCTATTCGCCGAGACAACGGGGAATACCCTCCTCCCAAGTATCCGTAATATTTTTTAAAGGCACTTCAAGCAGCAGCACCTCTTTGTTTTTTACCTTAAGTGTAACACCTTTGACTTCCCCTAACAAGCGGCACGGAAGAGAAGCCTGGCGGCTTTTTTCCAGCAGTTGGTTTTCATCCTCAGGGTGTACGCTTAACAGCACCCTGGAGGGAGCCTCTCCAAAGAGCAGCTCGTCAATCCGAAGGCCCTCCTTCAAAGGCAGATCTACTTCAACACCTTTATTTCCTATTATAGAAGCCTCGGCCAGGGCAATCAACAGCCCTCCGTCTGATATGTCCTGAGCTGATGAGATCAAGTTTTCATTGATCACGTCTACCAGCCATTTGTTAAGTCGGACGGCACAGGCAAGATCGGGATACGGAATCTCTCCTGCCACCAGCCCGTGGATTGCGTAAAGATACTCGCTCCCGGCCAGACTACCTCCCGGTTCACCGACCAGGTAAATCCGATCGCCCTCCTGGCTCCAACCTTTACTCACCTGGTTGGATATATTTTCAAGAATACCCAGCATGCCTACAACCGGAGTCGGGAAAACGGCCTCGCCGCTGGTTTCATTATAAAAGCTGACATTGCCTCCGGTAACGGGCGTCTCCATAACTCGACAGGCCTCAGCCATTCCTTCTACGGCATGTTTAAACTGCCAGTAAACCTGGGGCTTGTTTGGGTTGCCAAAGTTAAGGCAATTGGTGATAGCCAGGGGCTTCGCTCCTGTGACCGCCACATTTAGCGCCGCTTCCATAACGGCCAACATGCCCCCTTTATACGGATCCAGGTAAACATAACGGGCGTTCCCGTCAGCGGAAAGCGCCAACCCCTTTGATGTACCGCGGATCCTGACAACCGCTGCATCACCGCCAGGGCCCTGGGCTGTGCAGGTCCTGACCATATAATCGTACTGCTGGTAAATCCAGCGCTTGGAGGCAATATTAGGCGATGAAAGCAGCGATAAAAATGCACCCTCCAGGTTTTCAGGCTCGGGAATTGCGTGCAAATCATGGGTTTTCAATTCACGGTAATAGGAGGGTTCCTTAAAGGGCATGTCGTATACCGGCGCACGTTCACATAGAAAGTCCGCAGCCAGTTCACCGACTTTTTCACCGTGAAAAAAAAGATGGAGTAATCCGTCATCAGTAACATGACCGATACTGCTGAACTCTAATCCCCATCGGGCAAAGATTGCTTGTACTGCCCCCACTTTTTCCTTTTCCACCACCAGCAGCATCCGTTCCTGGGACTCGGAAAGCATGATCTCGTAAGGAGACATATCTTCTTCCCGGCAGGGAACCCGATCCAGATGAACGACCATGCCATTTCCAGCCCTGCTGGACATTTCAGACGTGGCACAGGTGAGCCCTGCACCTCCAAGATCTTGTATCCCTGTTACCAGGTTGTTTTCTATGGCCTCCAGGCAGGCCTCTATTAACAGTTTCTCCATAAATGGGTCACCTACCTGCACAGCGGGCCGTTGTTCTTCTGATGTTTCATCGAGTTCTTCTGAAGCAAAGGTGACCCCGTGCAGCCCATCTCTGCCCGTTCGTGCGCCCACCAGGATAACCGTATTGCCGGGACCCGCAGCCTTGCCCCGGGTTGTTCGGGAAGCCGGTAAGATTCCGGCACACATCACGTTGACCAGGGGGTTACCCTGATAGCTGGGGTAAAAAAACGTTTCGCCGCCTACTGTCGGGATCCCTACACAGTTTCCATAACCTGAAATGCCCGAAACCACGCCTTCAAACAGGTACCTGACCCGGGGATCATCCAGTGTGCCAAAACGCAGGGAATCCAAAAGCGCAACGGG
>SKMY01000117.1 GCA_007120815.1 Syntrophomonadaceae bacterium
CAGGGGTATATTATTACTAATGAAGAAATGGAAACGGGTATTCCGGGTGTTTTTGCTGCCGGTGATATCCGGAGAAAATTATTACGCCAGGTTTTAACAGCGGCAGCCGATGGCGCCATTGCCGCTACCATGGCATTAAAGTACCTGGATGAATAAGCCTGAACGTACGGAAAGAAATAAATCAAGAATGAAGGAGGTGACCCGGTTAAAAAACCGGGACAAAACGATGAGTGCCAAGCCTGTAGACGTAAGCGATCAATCTTTTCAGGAGGAAGTATTGAAGTCTAAAGAACCTGTGCTGGTAGACTTTTGGGCATCCTGGTGCGGGCCTTGCCGCATGGTTGCGCCGGTTCTGGATGAACTGGCCGGCACATATGAAGGAAAAGCAAAAATAGTCAAGGTAAATGTCGATGATAATCCTGACACGGCCTCTCGCTATGGGGTAATGAGCATTCCCACGCTGATCTTGTTTAAAAACGGGGAACCCCATGAAACGCTGGTCGGATTTCAATCCAGGGATGCATTGACCGGACTGCTTGATAAAAATCTTTAACCCGTTAACCGGAATAACCCCCCTTTTCCCGGTAATAATAAGGAAAAGGGGGGTTTTGTTTTGCGGGCGATGTGGAAAGGATCGTTAAGCTTTGGCTTGGTAAATATCCCGGTAAAACTTTTTGCCGCAACAGAGAATCGCGATTTGAAGTTCCGCTACCTGCATGCGCGGTGCCATACGCCTCTGGAGTACCAAAAAGTATGCCCCACCTGCAAGGAACAGGTCTCCTGGGAGGCCATTGACCGGGGATATGAATATGAAAAAGGCCATTTTGTTGTCCTTACAGAAGAAGAAATCAGGGCCGCAGCGGGCCCCAAGGACCGTTTAATTGAAATAGAAGATTTCGTAGCCCTGGAGGAAGTGGACCCCATCTATTTCCAAAAAGCCTATTACCTGTCCCCCGATGGGCCCGGGAAAAAGCCGTATGCACTGCTGCGGGAAGTGATGATGCACTCGGGCCGGGTTGCCATTGCGTCCGTTACCCTCAGGGCCAGGGAAACGCCTGCGGTGGTTCGGGTTTACCGGGAATTGCTGACCCTGTCCACCATGTATTATGCCGATGAAATCCGTTCCATTGAATTAGTGCCCGATTTACCCGGGCAAGCAGAAATCCGTCAAAAAGAGTTTGATGTGGCCCAGGAACTGGTTGAAAGCTTGAAAACTAGTTTCGAACCGGGTAAATACCAGGATACGTACCGTGAAAGGCTCCTGGAGGTGATCCAGGCCCGGGTTGAGGGGAAAGAGGTCACCGTGGCGCCTTCCCCCGAACAAGAAAAAGTTGTTGATCTGCTTGAAGCCTTGCAGGCCAGCGTGGAAAGAAATAAAAGGGACCAAAAAAAAGGGAAGGGCAAAGGCAAAAAAGCCGGAGCAGCTTCAACCGCCCAGGGGGAGCGTTCTTAGCAGGAAAAAGCAAAGATCGAAACAGTCGAAAGAAATGTCTATAAGGTGGCAGACCTGTTGTCCTTTTTTTATAATCATAAAATATACCCCATGGAGCCCGACTCTGCACTCATTCAGCCGGATAAGGAGGGATATGCCTACCAGGTAAAATGGGACGGGGTTCGCCTGTTAGCCTTTGGATATAACGGCAGTGTTCGCTTCCAGAGCCGAAACTTAAGGGATAAATCCGGGCATTACCCGGAGTTGGAAACGCTGCCTGCCCAGGTGCGGACCCGGGACTATATCTTTGACGGCGAATTGATTGCGTTAAGGGAAGGGCGCCCCAGTTTTTATCGATTGATGCAGCGAGTCAGTGCAGGAAAAAACAGGGCCGCGGCCCTGTCGCGAGAGATCCCCGTTTTTTACATGATATTTGATCTGTTATTTTTGGCGGGAAACTGGGTGACGGAAGAACCCTGGGAAGCGCGCCAGGAACTTCTTCGCCAGGCCCTGGAAGAACGAGAACCGTTTCATCTAACGCCCACCTACCCGGAAGGCATGCCTTTACTGCAAGTGGTCAATCATTATCAACTGGAGGGAATGGTGGCAAAAAAGCTGGGAAGCCCGTACGTTTTCGGGCCGCGCAAGACAAAAAACTGGTTGAAAATGAAAGCGGAGCAGCGCCTCAAAGCGGTCGTTGGTGGAATTACTATAAAAGAAGGGCATTTGGCTTCTTTGCTCCTGGGCCTGGAAGGGGGCAATGGAGCGCTTCAGTACATTGGAAAAGTCAGTGCCGGATTAGGGGAAAAGGAGCGGCAAGTATGGCATCAGTGGGCGCTGGACCACCGTTTGATGGTGTGCCCTTTTGACCCCGCCCCTAAAGAATCCACCAGGGAGTTTTTTGTTTGGGTTAAACCAGAAAACGCCGTGCAGGTGAGTTTTAGTGAATGGACACCTGCTTTAAGGTTGCGAGCCCCTCGATTGCACGGGAAAAAATACCCGGGGTAAACGGATACGCTTTGAGGGAGGGTTAATCCAAGACGTCGCTGTAAACGGTGCGCCCAACTTCTGTTTTGACGCGGTTGTTTTCCACATCCAGAATCTCATGACCTGAGCGGGTGCAGCAAGTATATGAATGAAAGGGAGGGATTACCATGTTCCCCCCAGGCTCTGTAAAACAATTTCCAGAAAAAAAAGTGGCCTTTTCTAACTTGGACAAAATATTGTGGCCTGACAATGGCCTGAGCAAATACAATTTGATAAGGTATTATTTAGAAATTTCTTCTTATTTACTTCCCCATCTCTATAATCGCTTCCTGGTTTTTCAACGGTTTCCTGAGGGCGCCGATCAGCCGGGCTTCTACCAAAAAAACTGCCCGCAAGGGGCTCCTGACTGGCTGCCCCGGGCGCCTTTCACTCACGGATCCAAGATCACGGAATACGTTTTAGCCGATGGCCCAGAAACCCTGGCCTGGATAGGCAATCAGGCCTGTATAGAAATTCATCCCTGGCTCTCCCCTGCAGATAATCCTGATACGCCGGATTTTGCTGTCTTTGACCTGGATCCTCCCCGGGGGACGCCTTTCCCACGGGTTTGTGTTGTTGCTGCCGCTTTACATGATGTACTGCTGCAGAAAGGCCTCCGTGCTTACCCGAAAACATCGGGTTCCCGAGGAATTCAAGTCTATCTTCCCCTTTTGCCGAGATACTCTTATGAACAGGCAAGGCAGTGTGTCAGCGACCTGCTGTCTGATGTGCACGACCGTCTGCCAGGAGAAACCACCTTGGAACGAACCATATCCCGAAGAGGTGACAAAATCTATCTGGATGCCTTCCAAAACGGCCGCGGCAAAACCATTGTCGCCCCCTACTCTCCGCGTCCTCTGCCCGGTGCGCCGGTGTCAACTCCGCTGGATTGGAGTGAAATTCGTGCCATGACTACCCCTCATGCGCCCCGACGAAACGTTTCCTTTACCATGAAAACCATTGGGTCCCGACTGGCCAAGCGTGGAGACCTTTTTTCCCCTGTTCTTTGGGATAGGCAAACGATCTAACCCCTGGTTGTAACCGTTTCCCTGCATGGCTCCCTGGATAAGGCAAAAGCAAAACGGTTTTGTTGCTGTGCGCTATTCTCGTTGACAAGCCGATGGTCCTGGATTAATATTATAAGAACAATATTTTAAAAATTGCGTTAACGGGAGGGCGTGTATTTTGCAGATTACACCGCTTGGAGAGCTGGAAAGACGCGTTAAGTGCTTACAGGATAAAATGAAACGGAAGCAGGTAAATGGTGCTTTGCTCATTGAAAACGTGGACCGGTATTACTTTAGCGGCACCATGCAGCAAGGTTTTTTATTTATACCCGATGAAGGCGTGCCCCTTAACATGGTTCGACGTAACCTGGAGCGCGCCCGGGAAGAGTCCAACTGGGAACAGGTTGTACCGTTGGTGGGGTTTAAGCAAATTCCCTCCTATTTGCAGGAATACAGCCGGCGAGGATTGAAAACCATCGGGTTGGAGTTGGATGTCCTTCCCGTCAACCACTTCAACCGGCTTCAAAAAGTCCTGCCCGAAATCCGGTTTGTGGATATCTCCAGGACCGTTCGGGAGATTCGCATGGTCAAGTCGGATTATGAGCTGGCCTTTTTACACCAGGCTGCAAAGCGGGCAGACGACATGTTTCAGCAAATTCCGGAGCTTCTTCAGGAAGGGAAAGCGGAAATTGTTTTGGCTGCGGAACTGGAAGCCATTTTGCGCAAGTCCGGGCACCAGGGCGTCGGGCGGATGAGAGCCTTTAACATGGAGTTTTACTTTGGCCACGTGATTTTTGGCCCCAACGGAGCACTGACCTCTTTCCTGGACAGCCCCACAGGGGGGCGGGGCTTAACACCTGCAAGCCCCCAGGGTGCCGGGTGGGAAACCTTGAAAACAAATGAACCCGTGGTTATTGACTATGGTGGCACGTATGAAGGATATATCCTGGACCAAACCCGCATCTTTTCCATCGGACCGTTACCGCCTGAAATGGAACGAGCTTACAACCTTGCACAAAGGATCCTGGAGGAAGTTTCCAGCCGGGCCAAGGTGGGCACATCCTGCGCGGAGCTCTATGACCTGGCGATTGATATGGCAAAAGAGGAAAACCTGGGGGATTATTTCATGGGATACCGGGATGAACAAGTAAAGTATATCGGTCATGGGGTGGGGCTCGACCTGGACGAATTTCCCCTGCTTGCCAAGGGGTCGCCCCATGTGCTGGAACCCGGCATGGTATACGCCCTGGAGCCGAAGTTCTTGTTTCCTGGTAAAGGCATGGTTGGATTGGAAAATACGTACCATGTAACCCGGGATGGGTCTGTAAAGATAAGCCTGACTGATGACGAAAGGATTATTCTATGATATCTTATAGATAG
Organism: Syntrophomonadaceae bacterium; assembly: GCA_007120815.1. The sequence continues at coordinate 4,846 of SKMY01000117.1, forward strand.
CAAGATCTAAATCTTGGTTGATCGAGGAGATTAAGCTCAGTGGAAAATCTTATTAGCTACCAGGAAATTGCAGGTCGCCTGGCCCTGGCCGTATTGCTGGGCGGCATTATAGGATTTGAACGGGAGCGGCACAATCGCCCTGCAGGATTTAGAACCCACGTGCTGGTGTGCGTTGGTTCTGCTTTAATTATGCTGGTCTCGGCTTACGGTTTTATTGGAGCGTTGGGCAGTACTAACTACGTTGTTGACCCCTCCCGAATAGCAGCCGGGGTGGTTACGGGGATCGGGTTTCTTGGTGCGGGAACGATCCTACGACATGGCAACACCATTACAGGCCTCACCACAGCAGCGACCATCTGGGTGGTTTCCGGGGTTGGCCTGGCCGTAGGGATCGGCTTTTACGTGGGTGCTGTCGTAACCACCTTGATGGTGCTAATCAGCCTGATCGTGCTGCGGAGACTGGAAAGCACATTTGCACGAATGAAACGCCTGCGCCGTCTCTGGGTCCGGGGGGTTGATCAACCCGGGTTGCTGGGCAAAATAGGAAATGTTTTGGGTGAATTCGGTGTTTACGTAACAAAAGTGGACCTGAGCGATGCAGAATACCAGGAATCATTTAAAACAGAAGTCATTTCCATAGAATTTTTACTGCGCGTTCCTCCCCGGGTTAATGCCGATGAACTGCTTAGAAAGATGGCAACACTGACCGGCATCCTGGAAGTCGGATGGGAAGGAGGAGATATAGGTGAAGCAACCTTAAAAAAACAACGGCCAGAGGATTAACTCAAAAGCCGGACCGAATTATGCATGTTATCGCTGAAAATGGTCAAAATAAGGCTGTAAACTTTAAGCGGTTTCTCCATTGTTAATACGGGAGGTTACGGTCTTGAAGGTTTTCAGCCTGCAGGAACAACGCAAGAAAAAAATTGAAAAAAACCTGGAAGCGTTCCAGGATCATTTCTGGGAGTGGATTTTTACGTACCGCTGGAAGCCCTGCGAAAATTGCACGAGGCTGCTCATTACCCACTGGAAGAGTGACTGCTTGTGGAATCAGCTCTGCGGTCTTTGCTGCTCTTATTTTTATTTCTACCAGGTTTTGTACGTTCGAGCCATCAAAACCGTCTGCCTTCGGGGTGAAAAACTGCCCACTTTTCAGGAACTGGAAAGCTGGTACTTCGATCTGGAGACCTACATGAACTAAAAAGGAACGAAGAGGAAGCACGGGGACGGTTCTCTTGCTTCCTTTTTTGGCGCACTCAAAGTGAGTTTGGAAGCAAGAGAACCGTCCCCGTGCTTCCGTCCCCGTGCTTCC
>SKMY01000056.1 GCA_007120815.1 Syntrophomonadaceae bacterium
ACAAAATAAAACAGGTCACCATCTTAAGACTCACTTGAATTAATGTGAATTAATGCAAGGAGATGAGGATTATGCCGCGAAGACGTCGAAATGGTGTCATGTCTGAAGCCTTAAAGGTAGAACTGGCCAACGAACTGGGAGTCGGCGATATTGTTCTCCGCGATGGTAACTTTGGGGAAGTGTCATCGAGAAACTGTGGCAACCTGGTAACCAAAGCCATTGAAAGGGCAGAAAGGACAGTATCTACTCAAAAATAATGGTGACCGTGACGTTGGGGGATGTCCTGGGGCATCCCCCAAAACAAGTTAATCCTTTCTCAAAGAGGATTTTACTGCAAGATGTGGAATATTCTAATGATCGTGCTTTTATTTTTACCAGCAAGGGGGGGTTTGATGAAAGAAGCGCTTTTGGTTATCGATATGCTTAAAGACTTCATTGAAAAAGACGGCGTTCTATGTATCGGAGATGCCGGCCGTGTGATAAAAAACGTTGCTGAACGCATTGAACAATACCGCGCCCAAAACAAACCCGTAATATATATCGTGGACAGGCATCTGCCCCACGATGCAGAATTCGACATGTTTCCACCCCACTGCCTGGAAGGCGAGTGGGGCGGTGAAGTCATCTCGGAGATTGCACCTGGAAAAGAAGACTATGTCATCCCCAAGCGGCGTTACAGTGCCTTTTTTGGAACGGACCTGGATTTGACCTTGAGGGAACTGGATATCAAGGAGCTGGAACTGGTTGGCGTCTGCACACAGATTTGCGTATTATACACAGCAGCCGATGCGCGGATGTTAAATTACAGTGTGGTTGTCCGGAGCGACTGCGTGGATTCCTTCGACCGCCAGGCCCACGACTTTGCCCTGAAAGAAATGGAAAGCACGTTGGGCTGCAAAGTGCTTTAGATGAGATGTGGTTTCAGCGGGACCAGTTTTTTTTAGAAAAGGGTGTAAAAAGCATGGAGGAACTGAAATCCGTAAAAGATGTTGGGGAATTCACTGTCGGGGAAAATCGCACCTTCCACAGTGCCACCCATGAAGAAATTTTCCAGGGGGCAACGGCAGACCTGTACTTTGTTCGCTCCAGGGAGCTGCTCGCCTACGTGAAGCGGGAACATACCGGGGTTTCTGCAGAAATATTTTGCACCCGACCGGGGGTTTTGGCCGGTGTTGAGGAAGCGGTAAACCTGTTAAAACGCAAAAAAGTGGCTTGTTGGGCCCTGCCGGAAGGGCAGACCATGAAGAAAAAAGAGGTGGTCATGCGGATCGAGGGCCCGTACAGCGAGTTTGGCATGTACGAAACGGCGCTTCTGGGTATGCTGGCCAGCGCCAGCGGATGGGCGACGGCGGCGAAAACCTGCAAGGAGATGGCCGGAGATAAGCCCGTTTACTGTTTTGGTGCCAGACATTTACACCCGGCGGTAGCCCCGGTGATGGAGCGTGCAGCCATTGTGGGCGGTGCTGAAAACTGTAGCTGTATTTTAGGCGCCAAGCTCATGGGTAAAGAACCGATCGGAACGGTGCCCCATGCCGCCGTGTTAATCGTGGGTGATACGCTGGAAACGGCCCTGCTGTATGACCAGGTCATGCCGCCCGAATCCCCGCGAATTATCCTGGTAGACACCTTTAAGGACGAGGTTGAGGAAAGTCTGCGGGTTGCCGAAGGCTTAAAGGCGCGCCTGGATGGTGTTCGGTTGGATACACCGGGGGAACGGGGTGGGGTTACTCCCGGGCTGGTGCGGGAAGTTCGAGCCCGGCTGGACCAGGCCGGTTATTCCCACGTAAAAATATTCGTTTCAGGGGGAATAACAGCGGAACGCATTGCCCTGCTCCTTGATGCAGGAGCCGATGCTTTCGGTGTGGGTAGTTATATATCGGGCTCCCGGGCCATTGATATGACCATGGATATAAAAGCAATTGACGGAAAGCCTGTAGCTAAAAGGGGCCGCATCCCTGGAATCACGGAAAACCCCCGCCTGGTACGTTACATTTAGCCAGGTAGGCCGGAGGCAATAGGAATTTGGAAATGCCATTTATTCCGAAGGAGAGGCAGTCATTGCATAATAAAGATCGTCTTGAACTGGTGTCTCGGGCTAAAATCAACCTGACCCTCGAGGTGCTTTTTCGTCGTTACGATGGGTATCATGAACTGCGCTCCGTCATGCAGTCGCTGGATCTAAGCGATCACCTCACCCTCAAAAATGTAACGGATACCAATCAGATCCAACTCTTTTGCAGCCACAGGGAACTCCCCCGGGATGAATCCAACCTGGCGGTAAAAGCTGCGCTGCTCATTCAGCAGGAATTTGCGCCGGAAAAAGGGGTTATCATCGAGCTTGTGAAAAACATCCCGATAGCGGCAGGACTGGGGGGAGGCAGCGGTAATGCGGCCGCTGTGCTGGGCGGTTTAAATAAACTTTGGGGGTTGAAGCTTGATCATTTGGCCCTTCTCCAGCTGGCTTCCCGCCTGGGCTCCGATGTTCCTTTTTTCATCAACGAAGGCACTGCCCTGGCTGAGGGGCGGGGGGAAAGGTTAACGCCACTGCCCTCTTTTCCTCCCTGCTATGTTCTCCTGGCTGCACCTGACGGGGCCAAACTTTCCGCCGGAGAGGTTTACAACCACCTTTTACTGGATAAAATACCAAAAAAGCCATTAACCGATTTGTTCGTGGAAGCACTTAACCGGGCCTATCAAAATGACGAGGACAGGCTTGCTGACCTTCAAGGGTTGTTCACAAACCACCTGGAAGATGCCGTTTTTTCCCTCGACCCCCGGGTTGAACGTCTAAAAAGCCAGATAATAAAAGAAGGCCTTCCGGCCCTGGTTTCCGGAAGCGGCCCGACGGTTTTCACTGTACTTAACGAGCCAGGTGTACTTCAGCAGCTGGCGGATCAATTGATTGCACAGGGCTATACGGCCATAGTAACAAAAACAGCGCAAAAAAAAGAACGCAATAAAAAGGGTGATACGCCATGATCGACTGTATTGTAGTGGCCGGTGGAGGGGATGGGGAACTGGTCCAACAGGAAAAGGTGACCAACAAGGCCCTCATTCCCATTGGCAACCAGCCCATGATCAGCTACGTGGTCGGTGCCTTCAGGCAGATTAAAGATATCAACCGCATTATCGTTGCCGGGCCTGTGGAGGATCTAGCGTTTTTAAAGGACCCTTTTCACGTTGAACTCATTCCCGAAAAAGGCACTATTTTGCAAAACCTGCTGGCAGCCAGCAAACAGTTGGATAAACCCTCACACATTCTGGTCAGTTCTGCAGATATCCCTTTGATTAGTCCTGAAGCGGTAACAAATTTTATTGAAAAATGTCACCCATATGCCTATGATTTTTATTATCCCATTGTCAGCCAGGGAAAAAGCGAGGCCATGTTTCCAAGCGTAAAAAGAACATACGTCTCTTTAGTTGAAGGCACATTTACCGGTGGGAATATATTCCTGGTCAACTCCGCTTCCATTGAACCCACCGTGCCAAAAATGGAGAAGTTTTTAAGGGATCGGAAAAACCCGCTAAAACTGATATCTCTGCTTGGGCCGGCCACAGTACTTAAATTTTTGCGAAAGAAAGCAACCATTCCCTACCTGGCGGAGCGGTTCTCAACCCTTTTAGATTTAAATTCTCAGGCGGTGATCTGTGACTACCCGGTGATCAGTTTTGACGTGGATAAACCCAGCGATTTGGAACAGGTCAAAACCTTTATGAAACTGAAGAACTAGCGACCCCTGGGTGGTGGCGCAATATAGTAAACAGGTCGTGAATTTATGTAAAGGAGGAATGCGTACCGTGATACAGACCAGGGCTGTCATACTGGCGGCAGGAGAAGGAACCCGCATGAAATCTTCCTTACCCAAAGTTATGCACGGTTTATGCGGTCGCCCCATGTTGTGGCATATTCTTCGAGCAGCTGAAGAGGCGGCATCGGACCCGATTCTGGTGGTGGGTCGCGGAAGTGAACAAATCAAGGACTATTTTGGTGATCACTATACCTATGTGGTACAGGAACACCGCATGGGCACAGGGCATGCCCTTCAGCAAGCCCTGCCCTTTCTTCCTAGGGAAGGGGAGCTCCTGGTGCTCTGCGGGGATACCCCCTTGTTTGAAGGGGAAACCCTGGAAAAAATAATCCGATTCCACCGTGAAAAAGCGGCAGCGGCCACGGTTGTTACCACAGGTATGGATAACCCTTCCGGGTACGGCCGTATTATCCGCGATAACCTAGGGCGGGTTGAAGGCATTGTAGAAGAACTCCATGCTACAGCCCAGCAAAAAGCCATCAAGGAAATCAACACGGGGAGTTACTGCATTGACTTAAAACCCCTTCATCAATACCTGCCTGCTCTTCCTATCAACCCGATCAAAGGCGAGTACTACCTGACGGACCTGATCCCTATCCTGGTCAAAGAAGGCCTTGGGGTTGAAGGGTATATGCTGGAGGACGGCCAGCAGGCCATGGGGATCAACGACCGTGCTCAACTGGCCCGGGCTGCCGCCTTGTTGAGGGTCCGGATAAATAATCAGCTGATGCAATCCGGGGTAACCCTGATCGACCCGGCCACCACGTACATCGACGTGGATGTGGACATTCAACCGGACACCGTTATTTATCCCCAAAGCATCTTGGAAGGCAAAACCCGGGTGGGTGAAGGCTGCCTGCTGGGTCCCGGGGTCCACTTTGTAGACAGCGAGATTGGCTGTGGTGTTGTTTGCCGGCAGTCTGTCGTTATGGAAAGCCGGATTGGTGACCAGGCCCAGGTTGGCCCATACGCCTACCTGCGGCCGGGAAGCGTCATTGAAGCAGAAGTCCGGATCGGCGATTTCGTAGAAATTAAAAACAGCACCATCGGCAGGGGCAGCAAAGTCCCCCACCTGAGCTATGTAGGGGATGCGGTTCTGGAGTCCGGTGTAAATATGGGTGCAGGCAGCATCGTAGTCAATTATGACGGGCGGAAAAAACATCGCACCCATATTGGCCAAGACGCTTTTATCGGTTGTAACAGCAACCTGGTGGCCCCTATCCACATCGGGCAGGGGGCCTTTATTGCAGCAGGATCGACCATAACCCGGGATGTGCCTTCCGGAACCCTTGCCCTGTCTCGTCCTCAGCAGGAGTTTAAAAAGGGACTGGCCAGGCGTTTTTTAAAGAAAAAGGATAAATAGTGGAAGGGAAAAGGCACCTTTTTAGAGAAATGTAAAATCCAGCAGTTTTTTGGCAGCAAAATTTGGGTTTCGGGAGGGATCATGGGTGGATCAGCGAAATCTGAAGATTTTTTCAGGAACTGCAAACCGCGCCCTGGCACAAGAAGTAGCAGAGCACACGGGAATTTCCCTGGGTAATGCAGAAATTGAACGTTTTAGCGACGGTGAAATATCGGTCTATATAGGAGAAAGTATTCGAGGGGCCGATATTTTTATCATCCAACCGCTTAGTTATCCCGCTAATGAAAACTTGATGGAACTGCTCATATTCCTGGATGCGGTCAAGCGGGCTTCAGCAAGGCGGATCAATGCGGTTATCCCCTATTATGCGTACGCCCGGCAGGACCGGAAGATGCGTGCTCGAGATCCCATAACGGCCAAGCTTATCGCCGATTTGGTAACCCGGGCCGGGGCCGATCGCGTGATTACCATGGATCTCCATGCCGGACAGATCCAGGGTTTTTTTGATATTCCCGTGGATCACCTTCTGGGCATGCCCATCCTTGCCCGGTATTTTATGCAGAAGAATATTCAAGACGGCATCGTGGTCACACCGGATTTAGGCGGTGTAACCCGGGCCAGGGAGATGTCTGAGCGCCTGAATATGCCGTTGACAATTATTGATAAGCGGCGTCCCCGGCCCAATGTGTCCGAAGTCATGAATGTGATTGGAGATATCCAGGGAAAAGAAGCCATCATCATCGATGATCTCATTGATACTGCGGGAACCGTTATCCAGGGTGCCGAAGAGCTGCTTTCGCGGGGGGCCAGGGCCGTTTACGCCTGCTGCACCCATGCGGTGTTATCCGGGCCCGCCCGGGAACGGATTGCTAATTCGCCGCTTACTGAAATGGTGGTGACCAATACCATACCGCTAAACAGCAATCAAAAGCATAAAAAAATTACCGTTCTGTCCGTCGCCCCTCTTATTGGCGATGCGATTATACGCATTCATGATGACAGGTCCGTAAGTGAACTTTTTGATTAAATGTAAGGGAAATATAAAAAGGGATTTGACAACGAGCCCGTTTCGTATTAATCTTATACAGGGAAAAAGCTTGCATACTTTCCATATGGGTCCTTTATCGGGCATTCAACGGGCTTATGTTGGGGGAAAAGGCTTTCCCTGCTTTAAAAATATCGTTTACATGCGTTTTTAAGGAGGTGCTTTTGGCCCTTGCCGGGCCAAAGGAAATATTATGGATAGGGTAAAACTTGAGGCACTGCCCCGGGAACGGGGAAGTAAGGGCGAACTAAGAAAGATGCGTGAAGAAGGGTATGTGCCCGTCATCGTCTATGGCAGAAGCATCAATCCCTCAATGATTTGCGTGGACAGCATTGAACTGAACCGGGCGTTAAACACCCCTGCTGGTGCAAACGTGCTGCTGGACCTGGATATTAAGGGGAGTGACGGTGCTAACACCGAGACGGTTATGATCCGGGATCTGCAGCGGCATCCCATCAAAAAGGACCTGCTCCTGCACGCAGACATGATCCGAATTTCCATGAAAGATAAGCTGGAAGTAAGCGTTCCTCTTCATTTTTATGGTGAACCTGAGGGGACTAAAGACGGTGGGGTTTTGCAGATTCAGCTTCGGGAAGTCACCATCCTCTGTCTGCCGGCGGACATACCCGAGTACATTGATGTCCCCGTGGAAAACATGGGTGTGGGCGATGTTTTGACCGTGGGAGATCTTTCCCTGCCTTCAGAGATAGAAATGCTGGAAGACCCGACAGAAGCCATCGCATCGGTCTTGATCCCTGAAGAAGAGCCGGAAGAAGCAGAAGAAGTAGAAGGCGAAGAAGCAGAAGAAGGCGAAGAAGGCGAAGCCCAACGGGAAGAAGCTGGAGAAGGCGAAGAAGCATAAGGACGGTTCAAGGAACCACTAAGGAGGAAGCACGGGGACGGTTCTCTTGCTTCCTTTTAACGGTTTTTTTGAAGCACGGGTGAAGCACGGGGACGGTTCTCTTGCTTCCTTTTTGAAGCACGTTGAAGCACGGGGACGGTTCTCTTGCTTCCTTTTAACGGTTTTTACCCTTTCCCTGAGGACTGTTCGCCGGGGTGGGTGCGGATCCAGGGTGGATTAGGGCACAATGCCTTTGCACCTGCTCCCTTACCGATACGCGACCACTTTTTTTATTAATGAGGTGGCTGGATTTGTTTTTAGTTGTTGGACTGGGCAATCCCGGAATTCAGTACGCCATGACCCGCCACAATGTGGGTTTTTGGGTCATTGACGAACTGGCATCCCGGTATGACCACCGGCTGGAACACGTCAAATTCCAGTCTTTTTATTCCAGTGGAACGGCTGCCGGTAAACGGGTTGTTTTAGCGAAACCCCTGACCTACATGAACCGAAGCGGGCTGGCCGTTGGCGATCTGGCCCGATTTTTTTCCATTCCATTAGAAAACATCCTGATTATCTATGATGATATGGATTTACCTGTTGGAAAGCTGCGGCTGCGTCCCGGTGGAGGAAGCGGCGGCCATAAGGGAATGGCGTCCATTATTACACGGCTGGGAACGCAGGACATACCCCGGCTGCGTTTGGGGATCGGCCGCCAGGGAGCGGCAGGGGAGAACCTTGTTGTTGAGCACGTTTTGTCCCGGTTCACAAAAGAAGAAGAGGAGCCGGCACACCAGGTAGTCTTACGGGCTGCAGATGCCGTGGAAGTCGTGCTCACCCAGGGGTTGGAAGAAGCCATGAACCGCTTTAATGCAGCAACGCTTCCAGAGAATCCATAAAAACTAGTTGATCTCTATTTTTTCCTGTGCTATAATCTATGCATCCAAAAATTTGGCCCTGCCTGGGCCGAGTAAAAAGCGTTGAAAGAGGAAAGTAAACCGGTTAGCTTGCCCCAGAGAGACGGGGCCCTTGGCTGAAAGCCCCGTTGGACCAAGTATCCGGTTGAAGTTCCCTCTGGAGCTGCAGGCTGAAAACCCCGGGTGATCTGCCGGGGAAAAGTAGGCTGAGCCGGGCTTTTCACCCGTTACCCATGAAACGGAATCGGATGGTTTACAATCATCCCGTTCCTGCCAATGAGTGGGCCTGACATTAAACAGGCCAACTGGGGTGGTACCGCGGAAGCAACTTCCTGTCCCTGGACAGGAAGTTTTGTTTTTTCTCAAGGCTTACACTTTCGTCCCCTGACGGAAGTGTAAGCCTTTTTGTTAAATAATCGAGGAGGTATCGCGTTATGATTGTTGTGATGAAGTTAGATGCGACCCAGGAACAAATCAAAACCGTGGAAGAAAGGCTGGGTACCATGGGTTACAGTTCCCATCTCATCCAGGGCGTAGAGCGAATCGTGATTGGGGCGGTGGGGGAAAAAAAGCACGAAAATGCATCTTCCATAATCCTGCTGCCCGGCGTGGAAAAAATTGTGCCGGTTATGGCACCCTACAAGCTGGTCAGCCGGGAAGTGAAAAGTGAAAAAACCCGGGTGGACCTGGGTTGCGGCGTGGTATTCGGGGGAGAAGAAATCGTGGTTATGGCCGGTCCCTGTGCTGTGGAAGATGAGGCGGGCTTGTTTGAGGTCGCTGAAAAGATTGCCGCAGCCGGGGGCAAAGTTTTGCGCGGTGGGGCCTTTAAACCCCGGACATCCCCTTACAGTTTCCAGGGGTTGGAAGAAGAAGGTTTAAAACTGCTTTCCCAGGCGCGTGAAAAAACGGGCCTGAAAATTGTAACCGAAGTTGTTAACCCCCAGGATGTGGAACTGCTTTCCGTTTATGCCGACCTGATCCAGGTGGGTGCCCGCAACATGCAGAACTTTGCCTTGCTGCGAGAACTGGGACGCCAGCCCCGACCCGTACTTTTAAAGCGGGGCCTTTCCGCTACCATTGAGGAGTGGTTGATGGCTGCAGAATATATTCTGTCCGAAGGGAATTACAATGTGATCCTTTGTGAACGGGGTATCCGGACCTTTGAAAGTTATACCCGAAACACCCTGGATATCAGTGCGGTGCCCCTGGTTAACCGGCTAAGCCACCTTCCCGTGGTGGTGGATCCCAGCCACAGCAGCGGTGACCGGGAACTGGTTCCTGCCCTTTCCAGGGCTGCCGTAGCCGCCGGTGCTGACGGATTGCTTATCGAGGTCCATCCCAGGCCCGAAGTGGCCATGTGTGACGGGCCCCAATCCCTCACGCCCGTTGACTTTGCCGCATTGATGCAAGACCTGCAGGTTATAGCCGGAGTATGCGGAAGAAATGTGAACAAACAGCACGCTGCCAGTGAGCTTCGGTGGCACTGCAAGTAAAATAAGAATTCGAGGGTGAATACCATGGAAAAAATAGTGGGATACCTGGGCCCCAGGGGAACCTTTTCTGAAGAAGTAGCCATGGCATACGGAAGAGGGAAAAATGCTCTGCTCAGGCCTTATGCCTCCATTGAACAGGTTTTTAGGGCGGTGGTAAATGGTCTGGTCGACATGGGGATCGTGCCGGTGGAAAACTCCCTGGAAGGCTCCGTAAATTTGACCCTTGATTTACTTTCCGGAAACCACGGGGTGAAAATATGCGGTGAACGACTTCACCGGGTCAAACATGCCCTGCTGGCTCTGCCGGGTCAAGACCTTCAGTCAATCGAAGAAATATATTCACATCCCCAGGCCCTGGCCCAGTGCCGACGGTTTATCGAATCCTGTCTTCCGTTGGCGTCCTGCCGGGAGATGGCCAGCACCGCTGAGGCAGCCAGACAGGTGGCGGGACAGAAGGGAAAGGCGGTTATTGCTTCGAAAAAAGCCGCCGGCCTGTATGGACTAAAGGTGCTGCAGGAAAAGATTCAGGATGAAGAAAAAAATGTGACGCGATTTCTCCTGTTGGCCCAAACCGATGCGCCACCAACCCAAAAAGATAAGACATCTCTCCTGTTGGGTTTACGGGATCGACCGGGAAGCCTCTATGGACTCCTGGGTATTTTTGCACGCCACCAGTTAAATCTGACGAAAATAGAGTCTCGCCCCATCAGGGGGGAAATGGGAAAGTACAAATTTTTTATGGATCTGGAAGGCCATCAGGCCAATGAGGACGTGGCTGTTGCCCTGGAGGAAATAAAAAAAGAAGCGCTTTTCTTGAACATCCTGGGGAGTTACCCTTGCGCGGTATTAACCTGAGGGTGCACAGAGGAAGCACGGGGACGGAGGAAGCACGGGGACGGTTCTCTTGCTTCCTTTTCCATACTTTTGTTTGGAATGAAAGACCGCACGTTAGCTGTTGTATTAAGGCTGTGGAAGGCTAAAAAAAGGAAGCAAGAGAACCGTCCCCGTGCTTCCCAGAGAACCGTCCCCGTGCTTCGGAAGCAAGAGAACCGTCCCCGTGCTTCCCCTAAAAAAAGGAAGCAAGAGAACCGTCCCCGTGCTTCCAGTCCCCGTGCTTCCAGAACCGTCCCCGTGCTTCCCCAAGCGCTCCGTGTTTTCTATCCGTGTTTTTTGGTTGTACATGTTTCCCCGGGAGCTGTTTTAGCTGGCAGGGATGGGTGCTTTTCTTCAGGATGAGCCAGCCCGAGGAGTTGATAGGCCAGAGGCTCGATATCATCGTAACCGGGTTCGAGAGACAGGTCTTTTATGGCCATAATAGAATCTTTAATCAAGCTGTTAACCAGGCTGGCCGTTAACTTTTCCACCTGCCGCCGTTCTTTTTCGGGCAAACTGGATATACCGAACTGCTCATGTTTTTCCTTGCGCAGCGCTTCGGCTTTTTCTCGGAGGGATAAGATAAAAGGAATAGCCCGCTGCCTGCGGTACCAGCGGCTGAAATCTTTAACCTGGCCCTTGATAATTGTCCGGGCTTTTCCAGCTTCTTCTTGCCGGTGCTTTAAGTTTTCTTCGATGATAAACTTCAGGTCGTCCAGGTTGTACAGGTAAACCGATTCCATGTTTTCTACCTCGGGTGCGACGTTTCGGGGCACCCCCAGGTCAATAATCAAAAGGGGCCGGCCGTGACGCCTGGCATGAAGGAACTGGATGCGATCCGGTGTAATGACATAGTGGGGCGCATTTGTGGCGCAGATGATCACGTCGGCCTGTTCGAAGCCCTCGCTTAAACGGCTGAAGTTAATCGCCGTCCCTTTAAAGCGGGACGCCAAGTTTTCTCCTCGCTTTTCATCCCGGCTGGCCACAATGACGTCTTTAATGCCCAGGTCAAACAAATTTTTCAAGGTCAGTTCGGCCATTTCCCCGGTACCCACAACCAGCATGGTTTGGTTCTGGATGGATGGAAAAAGGTCCCGGGCAATTTCCGTCGCTGCATAACCGAAAGAAACCGCATGCTGCCCCAGGCGTGTCTGGGTATGTACCTTTTTCCCCGTGGATAAAGCCATTTGGCAGAGTTCGTGCAAGTAGGAACCCGTTGCACCCAGTTCGTGGCATTGGTAGTACGCTTCCTTCACCTGCCCCAGTATCTGGGTTTCCCCCAGCACCATGCTGTCCAGGCCAGAGGCAACCTGAAATAAATGTTGGACCGCTTCTTCCTCCTCCAGCATGTAAAGCACCTGGTGAACAAAATGATTCAGGTGTTGTTTTTTAACATCCTGGAAAAAACGTAAAAAGTGTTCCCGAAGGTTGTGGTTATCTAAGCACAACGCATACAGTTCTGTCCGGTTGCATGTGAACAAGAAAAAACATTCCTCTATCTCTTCAAATTGAAGAAGATAATCCACGGCCTTCTTTAATTCATGCGCTTCCAGAGAAAGCTTTTCACGGGTTTCCAGGGAGGCTTTTTTATGGTTTACACCGATTAAAACAATGGGCATGTAAGTGGCTCCTCAATCGCTGGTCTGGCTTACCCAAGTTGGGCTTGGACACGTTCCCAAAGAATTGGAACAAGCCTGCTGTCGCACCCCAGGAGCTGGCACTGGGTGAAGCGGATCTCAGGATATTTTTCCTGGGCTTCTCTTAGTATTTCCGGGATATCTTCATTAATGTGAACCCCGGGCGTTAGAAAGAGAGGCGCTATGAGCACCTCCTGGCATCCGTTGCGGGCGGCGGCCTCAATGGAGTCTTGCAGGGAGGGCTTTCCAAACTGGAGAAAGGCGCTGCGTGTTGTAATATCTCCTTTTGGCCTGCTTTGCTGCAGCTGTTCAGCCAGCTGGAGCACTTCATCGTTGGCTTGCTGCAGCCGACTTCCGTGGGCGAGTAAAATCACTTCAATTTTTGACATGAGCGTTTTCTTGTCCGGCCGAAACGGCCGGCGCTCCTCCTCTTTATATTTAGTAGAAATGGGGTTTTCGCTTCCCCGGTATCGGTTCCGACAGTTCTTGTCCTTAAAAAAATAGCTAACTAAAAAACCTGCCGGTTAAGCCAGGGCAGGTGTCAACAAAACGCATCCCGCACTAACCTTCCCTCCGAAGGACAATTATGCAGATTAAAAGGGCCGGTTTCCTGGCTCGCGCTTGATTTCACGCCCCTTCCCAGAGCTTGCTCCAGTGGTGATGGCGGAACAGTATGCGCTTACAGTAGCGGGGGCTGCAGGGGTTTTTCACCCCTTTCCCGATTGGCCTGACAGAGGCACCCTCTTAAAAAATGTGTATGGCGATGTCTCGCTTATTGTAACACAATGTATTCCGAGACGCAAGAAATTCACAAGGCCGCAATCAAAAAACCCAAATAAATTAGACAAAGGCTTTTGTGCTGTGATATAATAACAAAAATAACTAAATAAATACGAACCTGGTGTAACGTTACTTAAAAGGGAAACCGGTGAAAGTCCGGTGCGGTCCCGCCACTGTAAGCGAAAAGGTTGTCCCTGATAGGCCACTGGCAAAGGAGCTGGGAAGGTGGGGGCAAGGATGAATCGCAAGCCAGGAGACCTGCCAGATCCGTGTATTAGGCCCCCTTCGGGTTAAAGGGTAAGTCCAGTGGTTCACCACGTGGTTTCACCCGTGGTTTTTTTATGCTCCAGCTTCCATTTAACCGGGGTGCTGGAGTTTGTCATTTTTATGAATGGAGATGCTGCCGGCCTATGCAGATTGGCGTATTACACGTTGCTGTTCTACCCCTGGCCTTTTTGATGGATTGTGTATTCGGGGATCCCCGCTGGCTGCCCCATCCGGTTCGTTTCATCGGACAGGCCGTTGATCTGCTGGAAAAAGCCGCCAGCCGCGTGGCAAAAAGTCCATGGAGCAAGCGGGCGGCAGGTGGGGCCCTGGTGGTTGTGCTGGCCGGCGGAACTTTTCTGCTGGCGCGGTTTCTGCTGGGCCTGGCGTTTAGCTGGCACCCCTACCTTGGATTCGCCCTGTCTGCGTATATACTATACACCATGCTGGCGGTAAAAGACATGCTGGTGCACGTCCGCCGCGTTCTGGACGCTCTGGAACAGGGGAACCTTCACCTGGCCCGGGAAAACGTAAGCTGGTTAGTCAGCCGGGATACGGAAGCCCTAAACGAAGAAGGGGTTGTCCGGGCTGCCCTGGAAAGCCTTTTTGAAAACACCGCCGACGGCGTGGTAGCCCCCCTGTTCTATGCTGCATTGGGCGGCCCCGCCCTGGCCGTTCTTTACAAGACAGTAAACACCATGGATTCCATGATTGGATACAAAAATGAGCGTTACTACTATCTCGGGTGGGCGGCTGCCCGGAGCGACGACGTGCTCAGTTATATTCCGGCCCGGTTAACGGCCCTGCTGTATATAGCAGCCGGGATGCTGGCCGGGTTGATCGGGGAAAAACGGCAGTCCTTGAGTACTGTTTGGTCTGTGCTGCGCCGTGATAAAAGCAAGCATGAAAGCCCCAACAGCGCCTGGCCGGAAGCCTCTGCTGCCGCCGTGCTGGGCATCCGGCTCGGAGGTGTGGATATGCACCGGGGGGTTTCGGTAGAACGTCCCCTGATCAACGAGAAGGGGCGCTCACCCCGGAAGAAAGATCTGAAAGCTGCACTATCCCTGTTCCAAAGCTGCTGCTGGCTTTCTGCCGGGACAGCTCTTGTTATCTCATTCCTGGTTGCTTGGGTGCTGGGGGTGTTTGGTTGAGAACATTCCGCGTAGCCCTGACTTTTCTAACGGTGATTCCCGCCGGGATTAAATTCTTTCGCGGGCCTGATGAACTGGCCCGTTCAGCCTCCTTTTTCCCCCTGGTCGGTCTACTCCTGGGGTTTCTAACGGCAGCGCCGGCAGCGCTGGCCCGGGATATTCTTCCTCCAGGACCGTTGATCGTCCTGGTGTTGGCCGGATTTTTTTTCCTGACGCGGGGACTGCACCTGGATGGCCTGGCTGACACGGCCGATGGACTGGTGGGCGGCTTGCAGAGGGAGCGAGCACTGGCGATCATGAAAGACGGGCCCGTAGGTCCCATGGGTGCAGCCGTTGTTGTGCTGGTTTACTTGCTGAAGTATGCTGCGCTGTCCAGTGCCGACAGCTCTCTGCTGCTGATGTTAATTTTGCTGATGCCCGTTAGCGGCCGCTGGAGCATGGTCCTGGCCGGTTCGGCCTTCGGCCCGGCCCGCAAAGACGGCCTGGGAAGCCAGTTTATTCAGGATTTATCCTGGGGACGGTTTGCCCTATCAAGCCTGGTTCCCCTGGCGGTCTTATCCCTTGTGGGTTGGGGAAATGCTGCCCTGGCCGGCTTTTTGCTTTCCGGCATGATAGCCGCCCTGGCCGTGTCTTTCCTTTGTGCCCTGCTTTCCGCCCGTCGGTTGGGCGGGTTAACGGGGGATGTCCTGGGAGCGGTAAACGAAATTGCCGAAACGGCTTTTCTCCTGGGAGCGCTAGCCGGATGGGGATTTTGGATGATTCAGGGGGTGCCGGCGTGAGTCATAACCAAAATATGAAACAACAAGCCAACATGAACCGTCCATTGAGCCCCTCCCTGATGGAGGAGACAGGCGGTCATGGGGGGGATTTGCAGGCTGCAGCCGCAGCCTTTGCCCGAAAGGAAGGTGATTTTTATGATTTCAGCAGCAACATTAACCCCATGGGCCCTCCGGCAGGGCTTGTAGATGAGCTGCGAGGTCACCTGGAAAGGGATTTGTTGTCGTATCCTGTCCCCCAGGCCAGAACCTTTCGTCGGGCGCTGGCCCAGGCCTTTTCCATTCCTGAAGGGAGACTCTTGGTTGGAAACGGAGCCAGCGAGCTCATTCACCTGTTTTTCCTCTGGTTGAGGCCTCGAAGAACGGTGATTCCAGCCCCTACGTTTTCTGAATACGAAAGGGGTGCCCTGCTGGCCGGGTCTGAGGTGGAAAGGATTCCCCTTTATCCCGACGCACCAATTCAGCCGGAGGCCTTCTATAGCAGTGTGGGAAAGGGAGACTGCCTGGTCTTTTGCAACCCCAACAACCCCACGGGGACCTGTTATCCCAGGCAAACCCTGGAACCGATCATTGAAGGTGCCTTAAGCCGGGGCGCAGCGGTGCTGCTGGATGAAAGTTTTTTCTTGCTGACCGGCCGGCCATTGAAAGAGGGGTTTTTCTGCTCAGACAGGCCGGATCTCTGGACGGTCGTTTCGTTAACCAAGCTGTGGGCACTGCCGGGAATTCGCCTGGGTTTCCTGGTGGGACCGGAAAACAAAATTGGCCCCATATCTCGCCTGGGTGATCCCTGGCGTGTTAACGCCCTGGCCCAACGGGCGGGCCTCTACTGCGTGCAAGACAAGGCGTATGTCCACGCCTCTATACAGATGATTAATGATGAGCGGGCTTTCATGGTGGATAAACTGGCCGCTTTTCGTGACCTGACCGTTTTCCCAAGCTGGGCCAACTATTTGTTGGTCCGCGGTGATACCCGGGGCTTTTCCAGCACGGATCTGCACCTTAGGCTGGCAGCCCGTGGGGTATTGATCCGGGATGCTGCCAACTTCCCCGGACTGGACCAGCGGTTTTTCCGTATTGCCGTTCGGGGGCGGAAGGAAAACCTAATCCTGTTGGAGGCGTTAAATGCGGAGATTGGCGAAACGAACCTATAACTGATTATACTTTACAACTGGGAGTGAATGCCATGAAAATGAATGAAGAGATTGCAAAGGTTTTGGAAGGTATCGGGACAGTGAACCTGGAAGCCATGGGGGATGCCCGGGAGCGGTTGGACAGCCTGACCAAGCCGCCCGGAAGCCTGGGGCGCCTGGAAGAGCTGGCCGTTCAGCTGGCCGGAATATCCGGAGGAAACTTTCCGGTTCATTCTCGCAAAAAAGTGGTCGTCATGGCCGCCGACCACGGGGTAACCGATGAAGGGATCAGCGCTTTCCCCAAAGAAGTGACCGCACAGATGGTAGCCAACTTCATCAACAGCGGAGCCGCCATTAACGTCCTGTCAAAACTGGCCGGGGCTGATGTTCGAGTTGTTGATATTGGGGTCGCTTCTGCCCTATCCCTGGACGGCGTAACCGATGCCAAGATCAGGCCCGGCACGGGGAACTTTGCCCGGGAGCTGGCCATGAGCCGCGATGACGTAGAAAAGGCTCTCCAGGTAGGTATTTCTGTGGCCCGGGAAGAAATAAACGCCGGTGTAGAAGTCCTGGCGACCGGTGAGATGGGTATTGGCAACACCACAGCCAGCAGCGCCGTTATGGCTGCCCTGACCGGTTATGCACCGGCTGCCGTTGTAGGCCCGGGCACGGGGCTGGAGGAGAAGGAGTTGAAGAAAAAGGTGTCTGTGGTGGAGAAAGCCCTGGCTTTTCACCAGCCGAACCCCAAAGATCCCATCGATGTGTTAAGCAAGGTGGGCGGGCTGGAAATTGCCGGATTGGTCGGGCTGGTCATCGGCGCAGCATCCCTTCGCTGCCCCGTTATTGTAGACGGCTTCATTTCGACTGTCTCGGCCCTGGTTGCAGTGAAAATGAATTCCAGGGTGCTCAACTTCTTGATTCCCTCCCATCTGTCCCAGGAGCCGGGGCATGGGCTGCTCCTGGAATACATGGAACTAAAGCCGTACCTGCATATGAACATGCGGCTGGGCGAAGGGACCGGTGCCGCGTTAGCCATGAACCTGGTGGAAGCGTCATCCCGGATCATTCACGAGATGGCAACCTTCGGTGAAGCCGGAGTTAGTGGAAAAGAGGAGGCTGTAACAAATGAAGATCTATCTTGTCCGACACGGGTTGACGAACACGAATAAAGAAAAGCGATACGTGGGCTGGGGGGATGCAGCCCTTTCCCCTCAAGGCTACCAGCAGGCCGAACGGTTAGGCCGCAGGTTTGCCCTGGAACCCGTTGCCGGCCTCTACTGCAGCGACTTGTCGCGAACCCTGGATACAGCTGCTCCCATCGCTAAGGCCCGCGGTATTGAACCGGTCAGGACACGATTGTTAAGGGAAATAAATTTTGGGCAGTGGGAAGGGCTAACCTACCAGGAGATGACATCGGAAGACCAGGATGCCCTCTGGAGATGGATCGACGACCCCTTCCGCTTTGCACCGCCCGGTGGTGAAACCCTGGAGCAGGTGTATAGCCGGGCCTGGTCCTTCATAGAACCCCTGCTCCAGGATGAGCGGGATGGCGAAGTGCACGTGGTAGTCAGTCACGGTGGTGTGATTCGTTCGATTGTTCACCGCATCATGGGTTTAGGTGTCGGACAGCTTTGGGATTTGAGCGTGGAAAACGCCTCCATTAGCTTGCTGGAACGGTCGAGGAAGGGAATCAAAGTGACCTATGTCAACGACCGCAGCCACCTGGATGACGATTCTTCTTCCACCAGCAGTGAGCGTGCTCAAGCCGGGATATAATAGTTGTCAGGGGAAACGCGCATAAATCCTGCAGGTCGGCCGGCGGGAAGTTGAACTTAAGCCCCGGCGCTTTCCGCGAAGAGCAACCGGAGCCGATACCGGGGAAGCGGAAACTCCATTTCTAAAAGAAGGGATGGCTCTAATTGAATCATGTAGTCGTTGGCAGCCGTGGGAGCAAGCTGGCCCTTGCCCAAACCCGAATGGTTATTTCCCGGCTGCAAGAGCGGGCCCCCCAAATGGTTTTTTCAATAAAAACCATTCGAACGCAAGGGGATAACATTCTCGACGTTGCCCTGTCCAAGATCGGTGACAAAGGGCTATTCGTAAAAGAAATTGAACAGGCCCTGCTGGACAAATCCATTGACCTGGCCGTGCATAGCATGAAAGATGTGCCCACGTCGGTGCCTGAGGGATTGACCATGGGAGCTTTCCTGGAAAGAGAAGACCCGCGGGACGTCCTGGTCAGCTCGATACCCTGCACCCTATCCGGGCTGCCCGAAGGGGCGCGGGTCGGCACGGGAAGCCTTCGGCGAATCGCCCAGCTCAGGGCAGCCTACCCCCACCTGTGTTTTGAACCGGTCCGCGGTAACCTGGACACCCGGATCCGCAAAATGGAAAAGGGGGAGTTTTCCGCCCTTGTTCTGGCTTACGCCGGGCTGAAGCGCATGGATTGGCTGGACAAAGTGGCCCAGGTTCTTTCGACTGATGTCTGCCTGCCGGCCGTGGGCCAGGGTGCCCTGGGTGTGGAGGTTCGTTCCGATGACGAAAGAATAAAACAACTGGTTTCTGCCCTGGATGACCGTTCAACCCATCTGGCTGTAACCGCTGAAAGGGCGTTCTTACGCCACGTCGAAGGGGGCTGCCAGGTGCCTGTGGGGGCCCTGGGAACCCTTAACGGAGACGAACTTCATCTGGAAGGGATGATCGCCTCCTTAGACGGGAAAACCCTGCTGCGAGATCAGGAAAAGGGTTCACCAAATGAAGCCCAGGCCGTTGGGATTCGGCTTGCTCAAAAACTCCTTTTACGGGGAGCCGGAGCGATTCTAGAAGAGGTGAGGAGAGCTTGCGATGAGAGTGACTAATCAGGCGGGGCAGGATGGGCCTGGACAAAGTGGAATTGTATACCTGGTTGGAGCGGGCCCGGGAGACCCGGGGTTGATAACGGTACGCGGCTTGAAATGCATTGAAAAGGCTGATGTGATTGTTTATGACCGCCTGGTAAACCGCCGCCTGCTGGAATATGCCAAAAGTGGAGCCGTGCTGATTTATGTCGGCAAGCAGCCCAACCGCCACGTGATGAAGCAGGAGGAGATCAACCGTCTCCTGGTAGATGAAGCGCGAAAAGGCCAAACGGTGACCCGCTTAAAAGGCGGCGATCCTTTTGTGTTCGGCCGGGGTGGGGAAGAAGCGCTGCTCCTGGGGGAATCCGGAATCGCTTTTGAGATTGTGCCCGGGATTACTTCTGCGGTGGCCGTCCCTGCCTATGCCGGGATTCC